>CALVJU010000139.1 GCA_944332375.1 uncultured Bacilli bacterium | reverse complement strand
GAAGTTCGTGCTTTTTTAAAGCAACATGGAGAGAGTTCTGCGAAAAGTTCTCTTTCAATGCTGGGAGAAATGGAAGATAGGATCGATCATTTTTCCAGACCAAAAGATATTGAAGTTGATTTTATCAGTGCATATTGTAATGGTATTGAATGTTTGAATGTACCTTTTCCAGAGCCGACAGAAAAAGAGTTGGAGACAATAACCAAGATTTTACAGTATCAAGAATATGAAACAGATAATCCAGATTTTATTTACTTTTCTTCCCTTTGGAAATTGGCGAATATAGATCATTATGAACAAGAAAAGTTCGATCAGGAGACTTTACAAAAAATAATACTTCCATATGCTCTTGTAACTACTTTTTGTCTTATTAGTACTCCACTTTTTTCGTCTCGTTATTCCTTGATGGGATCTGCTGCAATACTTACATTATGTGGATTGATTGGTAAAGTACTTTATAATCGTAATCTACCTCTAGAAGTAAAGAGTGAACAGGTAAAATGGATTACCAAATTTTATATGGGTTATGGTATTTTATGGGGGAGTATTGGCGAACAAATTTCGCCTGTCTGTTTTTTAATGATTCCCATAGCAATGTGTCTTTCCCATCATACAGAAAAAGAGAAGAATAAAAGATTGGCAAGGTGGTGAGAAAGATGATTGATCTCTATGACGCTGAAATGCTTGCCTTTATTAAGTATTGTGATAAAAAGGGAATTTCGTTAAAATATGTTCAAGATTCTGTGGAAGAGATAGAATATCAATATCATGAAGAACAGAAAACTATTGCTACATGGAATGAATCACATGCTTTTTTATTACAAGAAGCACTAGAACAATATAAAAACTATGCGAGAGAAATGAGTCTTCATGCGCAATATTGGAATCAGATGTTTGATCAGTTAGATGATTCTGTAAATGAGTTCCCAGAGCCTTCTTTTTCGGAAATGTTAGCGATGATTTGCCTTATTCGTTGGGGCGAAAATGTCACATTTATTACTAAGCAATCTACCGAAGAAGAAATTCAGGATATGATCCAGTTGTTACAAATGGATCTTCATGGAGAAGAAGCAGATATAGAAAGTGATTTAGTTGGAGCAATTGCTTTTTCATGGAAGATGGTTTCTGTTTGGATGGATGAAGAAAAAAATCAAAATATGTGGATTTATTGTTGCCGAGGAATTTCCATTATGAATCTTTTCGGAGCAGGAATTTGCCTTATGCATGAAGAATATCTTCTTGCTGTTTTATCATTGCTTGGTTCATGGCTTTTCTTGGAAGAAGCCAAAGAGCAAGAAAAAATAAAAAAGAGATAGGGGATGAGAATATGATTAAGGAAAAACTCAGTTTAGTTCCCAATAAACCTGGATGTTATTTAATGAAGAACGAAGATGGGGTTATTATCTATGTAGGAAAAGCAAAGAAGTTAAAGAATCGTCTTAGTTCTTATTTTCGCGGAACACATACTGGCAAAACGGCTCGTTTAGTCAGTGAGATCCGTGATTTTGAATATGTTGTTGTGGGTAGTGAAAAAGAATCTTTGGTTTTAGAATTAAACTTAATTAAAAAGTATGATCCTAAGTATAACATCTTATTAAGAGATGATAAAAGATATCCTTATATTGAATTAACAAATGAAGATGTACCACGCTTAGTGATTGTGAGAAATGTAAATCGTCGTAAAAAGAATCAAACTCGTATTTTTGGACCTTATCCTAATGTGACTGCAGCACGGAATACAGTCAATTTATTAAATCGTATTTATCCTTTACGTAAGTGCCGTACTTATCAAAAAAAGCCTTGTTTGTATTATCATATCGGACAGTGTTTAGGGTATTGTACAAATCAAGTACCAAAAGAACAATTGAAAGAACTGGAAGAAGAGATATTAAAATTTTTAAGAGGAGATGCCTCTTCTGTTTTAAAGAAAATAGAAACAGATATGTTAGAAGCAAGTCAAAGTTTGAACTTTGAGCGTGCGAAAGAATTAAAAGAATTGCGTGACTATATCCAAATTACTTTACAAAAACAAAAAGTGGAGATCAATGATATTACATCCCGTGATGTGTTTGGATATTCTGTAGATAAAGGATATTTATCTATGCAAGTATTCTTTATTCGTGGAGGAAAGATCTTAGAACGACACTCTGCCATTTTCCCATTAGTAGATGAAGTAGAAAATGAAGTGTCAAGATATATTGCGACTTTTTATGAAAAGGATATTTTGCCACCAAAAGAAATTATGATGCCAGAAATTCCTGGTATTCCTGAATTGGAAAGTTACTTAGAAATTCCAATTCATATACCAATTCGTGGGGTCAAAAAGAAGTTAGTAGACATGGCTTGTAAAAATGCGGAAATTGCTCTAAATGAAAAGTTTGAACTGATAAAGCGGGATGAAGATCGAACCATTGGTGCGAATGAAGAATTAAAAGAAGTATTACATCTTAAGAAATTAGATCGTATTGAATTATTTGATAACTCGAATCTATTTGGAAGCTATAACGTTTCTGGAATGGTTGTATTTAAAAATGGAAAACCTAGTAAAAACGATTATCGTAAATTTAAAATCAGTGTCGATAAGAACGATGATTATGGAACCATGAGAGAAGCGATTTATCGTAGGTATTTCCGTGTTCTGAAAGATGGTTTAGAACGTCCCGATTTGATTATTGTCGATGGTGGAGTAGGACAAATTCACGTTGCAAGAGAAGTATTAGAATCTTTGGGAATGCAAATACCAGTTGTCGGTTTAAAAAAAGATAATCATCACGCGACAAGTAAATTACTTGCATTTGATCCATTAATTGAAATAGACATCGATAAACGAAGTAATTTGTTTTATTATTTAGAGAGAATGCAAGATGAAGTTCATAACTTCACGATTCATTATCATCAACAATTAAGAAGCAAAGGAGCATTAGAAAGTATTTTAGATCACGTAGAAGGAATTGGAGAAAAAAGAAAGAAACAATTATTAAAAAAATATCATTCTACATCAAAACTAAAAACATTAAGTGTATCGGAATTAGGAGAGATATTACCTCATCAAGTCGCTCAAAACTTATATGACTTTTTAAAAGAAATGGATGAAGAAAAATAGTATACGATTATGTTTCGTATACTATTTTCATTTTACAGGTTTATTGTCTAGTGATGCAATATATGTTCCATCTGTTTTATAAAGAGCAATTTTTTCTGCGTTCTTTGTTTTAGTTAAACTTTTTGCCAGTAAATCTTCACTGAAAATAAAACTCGGAATATCAGTTTCATCTAATATTGGATTGCATTCGGAAAGTCCAATCATGAACCCTTCAACTGTTTTACAATATTCACCAACGAAATAAGAATCATCGTAAAAATATACTAGTCTGTATCCATCAGGATATTTTTCACCGTGATTGTTGTGCTGTAATTCTTTCAGTTCTATTTTCATAGTCAGTTTCATTCCTTTCGACAAATTAATTTTAATTTTCTTTTGAAACAATGTCAATATTTTTTCACATCGAAATCTTGGGTTACAATTTGACGTTTTAAATTTTGATGCTATAATATGTCTTCGATAAGCAAAACTTTTTAGGAAAAGAGAGGATGAATATGATACATGTAAATCATTTCAAAATTTATAGTGATAAAGTAAAGAAATCATTGGTATTATCTTGCGATAGTGATTGGCATATTGGAGAAAAAAGTAGTTTGAAAAGAGTAGATGCCGTTCAAAAACGAGTGGATCGTGTTGAACCTGATTATCGTTTTATTGTTGGAGATATGATTGATGATACTAAAGTATTGAAAACTGCGAAAAGAAAAGAATTACTGCAAAGTATTGCGATTGCTGGTCGTGCTTCTGTGACAATCCCATGTTTGGGAAACCACGACATTGCTCATAAAACAGGAAGAGGGGAATTAAGCTGGGAAGAGGATGTCCCAATGGATTGGTTAGAACAAGTTGAATTATTAACAGCTGGAATTCTCACTTATCAAAATCGTGTTTATGAAGGAATTGTGTATTTAGATGATCAAGTTGAGGTTGTTGCTATGAACCCTCCATTTGAATATTATTTTAAAGAAGAAGAATCAAAACAATGGTTTATAGATTATTATCAACGAAAAAAATTACACTTTGCTACAACAGATCGTCTTCATATTTTATTACTGCACACTCCAGCTGTTGCTCCTGATTGTGTAGAAGAACTTCCAATACTACAAGAGGCAGATCTTGTTTTATGTGGTCATATGCATGCGGGAATTGTTCCGCCATATGCTAGATTTGCATTCGGAATATCAAAAGATCATCTCGGATTACGTACTCCGAATAATCAATTATTAAAATATGCGAAATACTGTTGGGGAGAAGTTGAAAAAAATGGAGTTCCTTTTATCATAAATCCTGGGACAACAAAACTTGGCCCAGAGAAAAAGCTTTTACAACCGTTGAATTGTCCACTTTTATTACCAAATGAAATGTCAGAAATCGAAGTGATCCCTACAAAGCAGAAAAGACTTTAGAAAGGATATCATATGGATTATCATAAAATTAGAAAACTAAAAACATTTAAAAGAATTGCTGTGTTATCTGTTCCTTTTGTTTTATCTTCTTGCCTTGTTTATAGTGTAGATGAATTTGAGGGTCATAGACCGCTTGTTGTTGATCAGTATGCGTTTTATCCAACAACAGAATTATCTTTAGATGGGACAAATACGGAATTAGATATTTATGAGACAAGAGAATTGGGTGAGGAACTTGAACGGATTCAAGTACAAACACCATGGGTAAAGAAAGATTTTGTTGACTATCATAATCAAGAAGTGGTTGAAGATGTTTATGTTTCTGATACATATGAATACCAAATTCCAGTTGAAAGAAAACAAGAATTTATTGATCTTGTGTTAAAACAAGATCGTACTGCTTTAGAAAATTATGATGAAAAAATATTAAGGAAAACAGATTGGCGTACTATTTTAGAAGATCCAGAAAACGATTGGAAGTTATATGGAACAGTTACGTCAAGCGATACTCCAGTTTTTAAACCACAACCATTATTAGATAATATAAAGGATAGTGTATGGGGTATGATGTACATATATGGCTTAGGAGCCTCATGTATCTTTCTGCTTCGTGAATTATCCAAAAGAGAAACAGAGTTTACAAAAAGCTGGGAAACATTTTATGAAGAATTAGATCAAGAATATCCAATTTCAGAGAAGGAAAAAAAGCGCTTAAAAAGATAGGTGCTTTTTTGGTAACTATTCAGACTGTGAAAAAAATAAAGTGTAAAAAGTAGTGTCAATGATGCTGCTTTTTTCGGTTATATATGAGAAAATAATAGTAGTTAAGGATAGTGGTATAAATGATGAAAGTGACAAA
>CALVJU010000138.1 GCA_944332375.1 uncultured Bacilli bacterium | reverse complement strand
TTCTATTTAACGCTATTTAATTCTATTTAACGCTATTTAATTCTATTTAACGCTATTTAATTCTATTTAACGCTATTTAATTCTATTTAACGCTATTTAATTCTATTTAACGTCATTTAATTCTACTTAACGCTATTTAATTCTATTTAACGTCATTTAATTCTACTTAACGCCATTTAATTCCGTTTAACGCCATTTAATTTTGTTTATTTTTTTAATTATATATCTTCCTTGAGTATCAGATTTAGAAGTACCAGTCCATTCAATTAATTTTAAATCGATTAATTTATTTAACAATTTTACAGCTGTAGGTTTACTTCTATTAATTATTTTTGCTGTTTCTTCAGAATTTATTTCGCCTTTATCAAATATTGTCATTAATACTTGCCTTTCTAGATAATTTAAATCTTCCCATTTATCTTGAATAGTATTATCCCTAAGCATGCTTTCCTCTTTTCTGCGACTACGCATAACTATATTATTATCAAGTACTAATAGAACTGAATTTCTATCTGGTTCAGAATATATTGGATCTTTTAAGAAAAATCTTTGCATTTCACTATAAATCCTTTTAACACCTTCATTTAATTCTCTAACTATACCCATTTCATTTAACACTCGTGCAATTTGAGGGTTTCTAGAATATCTTTTAGTTCTCATAGTGTCTAATGTCACAAATCCACCTAGTTTTCCAGGGCTGCATATTTCCAATCTATCATCAAATAACTTGATTGTAATATGTTCTCCACTATTACTATAATCTCTGTGTGTTACTGCATTGACAAGCCCTTCATACCATGCAAATTCTGGATATTCAGGTACAGTCTCAAATACACCTTCTTGATTTAAATGTGTGAACTCTCTAAGTTGTGAGTTAATAAAATCTTTAGCCTGTTCAATTGTTTTATATAAACAAGAATCAAAAGTTCTATCCTTTACTATATTCATTTCTGTTCCCACCTGAAAATTATTTCCTTCAAATTTTAAAACACGAACTCTTGCACTTGGCAAATAAACTGATGGATTTTTTCCAAATAATAACATACCTGCTTTAGTCAAATGTAATTCGTCTTGTTTTTCTCTTAAGAATCCTCTAGCCTTTAAAATTTGTTCTGCTGATAATTTAGTACCAAGCTTCTTTTTATATAATTCAACCATATCCAAATCTATATCATCAATAGATGAATCAATTAGTACTTCTGCTTCAAAATCGCGTTCCTTTCTATCATACTCTAAGCTTCTAATTTGATCTGAAGTTAATCTTATTGAAGAATCACCCTGTCTACAATAAACTTCATCTTTGTTATTTCTAACTATAAAATTCATAGCAGGTTCAATATGAAAAAGCAGAATATTGTCATCTTCATCTTTTTGATTTTTTACATCAATTAGTTCGTATTCATACATTGGTGCAGGACTTAAATATCCAGACACAACTTTCTGGCAATCATTTAATTTTCTTAAACCATACAAATTAAATCCTTCAATTAATCCATCATCTGTTATTCCAACCGCTATAACCCCGCCATTAGCATTAGCAAAAGAAGCAATTTCATTCGCTAAATCTTGTAATGATACTCTTGCACGCTTCCTATCTAAATATAAGTTTTCAGGAGCTTTTGTTAAATATTCAAGTGTCAAACTAGGATTGATTTTTGATATATTCATGGTACATTCACCTCACCTTCTATTTTATCATAAATTTCAATTAGTATTTTGTCGAATTATATATGTTGTTGTCAAGTTTTTATGACTTCTTTTTTGATTTTTACCTCTTTTGAGTCGTTTTTCGATAAACATACTCTAGTGTCGCATATGGTTCTAAACCAGTTGTATGGTCCAAATATTCTTTTACATTAGGACTTTTATCTTCATCATAAATATAATCAATATCAGCTTGTACCAGATGCCCTTTCGGAATAACAAAAGAAACAGGTTCTGGAACTCCTAAATAACTTCTTCCGAGATCACTAATTCCCTCCCAGTGATCACAATTATCAAATAATAAATAAGCAAAATTATCATCAGTAACATCTAAAAGATATCTTCCATGATCACGATTATAATTATAAATCCTTTGTTTTTCTTGTTCATCTACTTTGTGATAATCCAAAACGTCATATACTTGTACACATAAATCTACTTCAAAAAAATCTTTACATAAATACTTTTGCGCATCATAAGGAGAATTTTGATATAAAATACTATTTCTTGTCTTTCCTACTTTCAACACCTTGTTTCCAATCTGAAACACATCATTAAAATGCCCAGAATCCAAATAAATAATCTCTTCTGTTTGTTGAGATAAATCATCTAAAAGACAATCAATAAATTTCATATAAATCGATTCTTTTGGTAACTTATATTTTCTTTCTAAACGTTCAAACAACATTTCCTTGGAAAGAATCGTATGACATGGAATCATATAAAACCCATACTCATCCTCTCGATACTTCTTTGCGAGTTCTAACATATGTTCTAATTGAGGCCATTTTTTTCTTGGAAATAATTGTTTTAACAAACGTTCATTGTCATAGATTACTTGATAGTAAGACAAGTGAAATAGTAAAAAAGCATTTTGATCAATCTGATCAGCAATCTTTGGAATACCTGTGAAAAGTGGAAATAACTGGGCATAATAACAATCCTCAACGACACTAAGATAAAAACCTAGATTTTGAACTAACCTTGCATCTTTTTTATAAATCATTTCAGTCAGATAAATTAATTTATCCATGGTGGATAATTGTAAATAATATTGTTTTTCTTCCAAAGACATACTTATTTCCCCTTTCAAATTAGGCGTATTATAACACAGAATATCAAAAGAAGAAACTGATCACAGTTTCTTAAGCTCTAGAATCATATTTTCCATCACGTGTATTTACAATAATGTGTTCTCCTTGTTCAATAAAAAGTGGAACACGTACAACAAGTCCTGTTTCTAATTCAGCATCTTTTGTTGCATTATTTGTTGTATTTCCTTTTACAGCAGGTTCTGTATGAGTAACTTCCATTTCAATCTTTTCAGGAAGAATTACCCCGAGAAGTTCTCCTTTATAAAAACTTAATTCTACATCTAAACCATCTTTTAAGTATTTTGCATTGTCACCAATTTGATCACTAGATAATTCAATTTGTTCATAAGTTTCCATATTCATAAATACATAATTATCTCCATCTTTATACAAGAATTGAACATTTTGTTTTTCAATCATTGCTTTTTCTAATTTAATATTGGTGTTAAATGTTTTTTCAATGGTAGCACCTGTTCTTAAATTCTTTAACTTTGCTCTTAAAAAAGCTGGACCCTTTCCTGGTTTTACATGTAAAAATTCTAGTACTTGATAAATATTTCCTTCATATAAGAATGTAATTCCGTTTTTAATATCATTAATTTCAAACATAATATCCTCCTCTCTTTAAAAAAATAAGGGATCGTATAACCTTATTTTGCTTCTTTATGTATTGTATGTTTTCTACAAACAGGACAGTACATACTAAGTTCCATACGTTCTGGAGTATTTTTTACATTTTTTTCTTTACGTACTTTATGTTTTTCACAAACAGTACATTTAAAGTCTACAAGTCTTCTATTTTCACCTTTTTTATTGGCCATACTTTTCCCTCCTTTTTCTCACATCTTCCATATTATAGCAAATAAAAGCAATTACGACAAGTATTTTCTTTTTATCGG
>CALVJU010000137.1 GCA_944332375.1 uncultured Bacilli bacterium | reverse complement strand
TTAAAATTGTATAGAAAAATGGCCATATGACAACCAATGCGGCAGGAAGTCCTTGAAACATAAACACTGCTTGTAAAATAAGCATGATAAGTGTAATTTTTTGAAAACGGTTAATTCCCTTTGGAATTCTATTTTCTAATAATTGTTTCTTGGTTTCCATGTAATCAAATAAATTATTTCTCATCTCTACGAGACTTTTGTTCTTTTTTTGTTGCAATTTTTCGCAACTTTCCTGTAGTTGTTTCTGTAATTCTTCTTGCGTCATCATATAAATTGTACTCCTCACTTCTTTCTTGATATCTAATTTGATTCATTTCCTGGATTAGTTCATGTTGATTTTGATATAATTGTTCTAATTCATTTCTATTTTGATTTATTTCATCTCTTAATATTTCGATATGGTGATTGATTTCTTCCATATCTTGTTCTTTTAAGAAAACATGATCAGGATAAATATTGTATAAATAATAAAAGAGAATTGTTGTAAAAGAAAGTAGAAATGAAATCATACTAGCAATCACAATATGACTAATAAGAAGAAAAAATAAGGCACTTATAAGTGGAATTGCTAGAATACTTAGAATCAAAAATAAAATCAGTTTTTTCTTTTTTTCTCTCTTTGTTTGAGATATTCGCTGATATTGATTTCTTCTTTTTTCTAATAAGTGAATTTCTCTTTCTTTTTCTTCACATTGTTCATTCTTTTTATATATAATTAAAGATTGATCATGGTGTTTTTTTTCTAATTTCTTATAGTTTGGATGTTGATCATCTAAGTTCATTGTATAACCCCTTTCAAAACGTTTTCTATTTTACTTGATTTTAGTAATTTGTCAAATTTTCTTTTCAAAATCAAGGCAAAAAGAGTGATTAGACTTTATTTCACTGTCAGAATTTGATAAAATGGAGGTGGTGATATTCAATGTTGTACCAGTCTTGTTCAAATCCGAAAATGAAAGAAATAAAAAAATTACATGTTTCAAAATATCGTAAAGAAAAAAAGTTGTTTCTTGTAGAAGGAGAACATCTGGTTTTAGAGGCTTATCGCACAGGTTATTTACAAGAATTGTTGTTGTTAGAGGGAACTGAATTTTCTCTTCCGGTAGAAACGAATTATGTCACACAAACCGTTTTAAATGACATTAGCATGTTAGAAACACCACAACCTATTTTAGGAATTTGTAAACAACCGGAGCTTTCTAAGATTACGGGAAATCATATTCTAGCACTTGATCAAATTCAAGACCCTGGAAACATGGGGACGATTATCCGTAGTGCAGTGGCATTTGAGGTGGATATGATTTTAGTAAGTAAAGATTCTGTAGATATTTATAATGAGAAAGTTGTGAGGGCAACACAGGGCTTGTTATTTTCTATTCCGATTATGGTTTGTGATTTACAAGAAGAATTAAAGCGGCTAAAAGAAAAAGAATATACGATATATGTTACAGATGTGACAGGAGGAGAAAGCAGTTATCAAATAAAACCTGCAGAAAAATATATACTAGTCATGGGAAATGAAGGAAAAGGGGTTCGAGAAGAAATAAAAAGTTATGCAACTTTATCTCTTTACATTCCGATGAATCAACGATGTGAGAGTTTAAATGTGGGAGTTGCGACAAGTATTTTGTTATATGCTTTAAAGGATAGTGAAAAAAATGGATGAAATTTGTATTGGTGAAATTGTAGGAACACATGGAATTAAAGGAGAGGTACGTTTAATTAGTGAGTTTCGTGAAAAAGAGTATGCCTTTTTAAAAGGAAAGAAAGTATATATTGGAACAGATCGAAAAGAATATACGATTCGTACTTATCGTCATCATAAGAAATATGATATGTTAACTTTTGAAGGAATTGATGATATCAATGAGGTGATAGATTTACGTTTCTTAAAAGTATATATGAAACGAAAAGATATTGAATTATCTTCTCCTTTAGAAGAAGAATATGTTGGATTAGATGTCTATTTTCAGGATCAAAAGGTTGGAACAGTAAAAGATCTGTTATTAAGAGATATGCAAGATGTGTTAATTATATATCAAGATCAGAAAAAATATATGATACCAATTGTTGATGAGTTTATTGAAAAAGTGGATTTACAAAACCATAAAATGATTTTAAAGAATGTAGAAGGTTTTTTCTATGAAGATTGATATTTTAACTCTATTTCCAGATATGTTTGATGGTTTTTTGAATGAATCGATTATCAAACGTGCGATAGAAAAAGAATTGGTAGAAGTACGTATTCATAATATTCGCGACTATTCCAAGGATCCACATAAGAAAGTAGATGATTATCAGTTTGGTGGAGGAAGTGGTATGGTTTTAATGCCACAACCGATTTTTGATGCTGTAGAGGATTTAAAAACAGAAGAAACCTTTGTGATATTAGTTACTCCTCAAGGAGTTCCGTATCATCAGAAACTTGCTCATGAATTATCTTTCAAAAAACATCTCTTACTCATTTGTGGCCATTATGAAGGATTTGATGAAAGAATTCGTTCACTTGCGGATATGGAAATCAGTATTGGTGATTATATTTTGACTGGAGGAGAACTTGCCAGTATGGTGATTAGCGATAGTGTGATTCGTCTATTAGATCAAGTCATTACAAAAGAGTCTTTAGAAAGTGAATCATTTGAAGACAATTTATTAGATTATCCAGTATAGACAAAACCAGTTGATTTTAGAGGAATGAAAGTACCAGATGTCTTACTATCTGGACATCATGAGAACATTCGAAAATGGCGTTTAGAACAACAAATAACAAGGACAAAGCAAAGACGCCCAGACTTATTAGAAAAATAATCAGAAAAGAGTTGGTGCCATTTGAAAAAGACTTATCATTTAACAAAAGACAAAAAGAAAAAGAAAATTAAAACAACGAATTTGAAAACAGTGGATGGATATGTTTTTAAACCGAAGAATAAAATAAAGTATCCAGGGATTACTGTCACAAAATTTAAAGCGATTGACCGTGAGATCATTGAACGATTATTAAAAAAGAAAGTAAAGAAGAAATTAGAAGTCTATTTACAGTATCTTTTCTATCTGTTGAATGAAACAGATGGGGAACCGGGAGCAACAGATATGGTATTAGATGATCTTGCCCGTTATCAACAAATGGTAAAGAATTGTTACCAAAAATATTTAGGAGAGCAATATGTCAGTGAATTAGAAAAAGAGATTGCCTATATTAAATTTTGTGCGAAACAAAGAGAACAAGAGATCTATCAGATTCGTTGGATGCAACAAATGGCAGAAGTTGCTCGTAGAGGTGGCAGATAAGTCTTGCAAAGTATTTTGATTTGTGCTATAATCAAAGACGTCTTGTGATCCGCTAATGGAAATAAAAAAAAGAATAATTATGATCACGGTAAAAGAAAAGGAGTGTGACATTGTGAATATTGTTGATAAGATTACTCAGAGTCAAATTCGTAAAGATATTCCAGAAATTCGTACAGGATATAATGTGCGTGTTGGAGTAACGATTCGTGAGGGTGAAAAAACAAGAATTCAAAACTTTGATGGTTTAGTTGTTGCAGTACAAGGTGGAGGTATTTCTAAAAATATCGTTGTACGTAAGAAATCAGGTGGTGTTGCCGTTGAAAGAACATTCCCTGTAAATTCACCAGCAATTGCTTATATTGAAGTTACAAGAAAAGGTAGAGTAAGAAGAAATAAATTACACTATCTACGTGACATGGTAAAAGAACCAAAAATCAAAGAAAGCAACAAATAGGCGAATATCGCCTTTTTTTCTTAAATAGGGGTGGTCTTAAGTGAAAATAGTAAAAGAGATAATTCCATATTTAGTCATTATAGTCATTGTTTTATTGATTAGAACATTTATTATTACACCAGTACAAGTAGATGGAAGTTCTATGGATCCAACACTGCAAGATAATCAGATTTTATTATTAAAAAAATATCAAAAAAATTATAAACGTTTTGATATTGTTGTGATTGATGATGGAAGTGAACGTCTCATTAAACGAATTATTGGTCTTCCCGGTGAAACAATCGAAGTCAAAGATCAAAAATTATATATTAATGGGAAATATGTAAAAGAAGAATTTGAACATGATGAAACAGATGATTTTACTTACGAAGGAAAAATTCCAGAGGATCATTATTTTGTCATGGGAGATAATCGCGATGATTCTTTAGATAGTCGTGTTTTTGGAGCATTCTCTAAAGATCAAATCTTAGGAGTTACTTCATTTTCTCTTTTCCCATTTCAAACATTTGGAAGTATCGAGTCCTAGTCAAAACTAGGATTTTTTGTTATACTATCAATAGGGAGGTTGTTATGGAAGAATTACATTGGAATTTAGAGAGCTTATTTTTATCAGAGGAAGCCTTTTCTCAAGAAATAGATCAAGTGAAAAAAGAAGTAGAAAAATTACAACATGAAGATATTCAAATCACTGATCAGAAGACTCTATTGTATTGGTTAGATAGAAAGTGGAATTTAAAAGAAAGAGCGAATACTTTACTTGTATATGGATCTTTATGTTATTACCGAGATGTTAAGAATGAAACAAGAATTCAAGAACGTGAATTGGTAGAATCTTTACAAACAGAAGTAGATCTAGCAACGAAAAAAATAGATGGTATGATTCTTTCTTTAGGGAAAGAAACAGTATTAGAAGAGATGAAAAAGGAGAAAGCTTATCAAAAGTATTACTTTAGTACTGATTGTTTATTTCGTATGCAAGAACATTTAGTAAAAGCAAAAGATCAGGATCAGTTCAAGGAGAATCAAAAGAGAATCAATCAGTTACTAACAGAATATAATCAATTACTTCGTGAGATGGAATTTCCTACGTTAGAAGTAGATGGAAAAGAGATTACATTAACACCATCAAATTGTCAGAAATATTTTTCTGCAAGAGATCGTGAAACAAGAAAAAAAGCTTTCTTTTGTGTAAGTGAGGCATATCAAGAAAAAGCAGAGAAGTATGCGGAGATTTTAAATGAGATTAAATCATTACGATTAGAAAACGCATATTTAGAAGGATATCAAACACTTTTAGAGAAAGAATTATTTGTGGAAAATTTAAAAACCAATATGATAGATACTTTGATTCAGTTAGTTCATGAGAATTTACCTGTTATTCAAAAATATTTTGGTTTAAAAGCACAAACATTAGGAATTCCGGATCCTCATTTATACGATTTGTCTGTTCCTTTAGATGATTCTATTTCTAAAAAATACACAATGGAAGAAGCAATACAAATTGTTAGAGAAGCACTAAAACCATTAGGGGAGAAGTATTTAAATGTAGTAGATCTTTTACTAGATGGACATATTGATGCAACAGTTGATGAAAAGAAACATCAATCGATTGTTTTCTCATGGCATATGTATTCATTCATGAATTTTAGAGGATCTTATATAGATTTAAAAAATTTAATTCATGAGTTAGGACATATTGTGAACTATTATTTATCACACCAAGAACAGCCTTATTTATATGAAGATAGTACTGTTTTTGTAGGAGAAACCGCATCGATTGTCAATGAAATTTTATTAAATCGTTACTTATATCACAATGCAGAAACAAAAGAAGAAAAACGTTTCTATTTAAGTAAATCAATTGAAAATTATTTTTCTTCTATTTTTAAACAAACTTTATACACAGAGTTAGAATTATATATGGAGTCTCATCCTGATTTTGATGCGGAATCTTTATCTATAGAATATGAGAAATTAACAAAAAAGTATTATGGCTCTCAAATTTTATATGATGAGAATATATTTACGGAATGGGCTCGTAAAGGACAATTATATCGTTGGGATTACTATTGTTATAAGTATGCAACGGGATTGTTAATGGCGAGTGCAGTTGTTCATGCTTATGTCGATCAAAAGTCATTAAAAGAAGAAGATTATATTCATTTCTTAAGTGCAGGTAGTAGTAAGTATTCTCTTGATTTGTTAAAAATGATTCAAATAGATTGGGATCAACCAGAAAATATTTATGGGGGATTTGAAGTTTTAAAACAAGATGTTCATGAGCTTGAAAAAATATTAAAGTAAAAGGACCATTACATTTGAATTGGTCCTTTTTGATATTCTTCTTTCCATAATTGTTTTTGTATTTCTAAAGGAAAAGCCAAACTATAACAATAAGTGATTCTCTGTTCTAGTAAAAGCATAGAACTGTTTCCTTTGGAATAAGTTGTAATAATAGGAAGGGTTACTTGTTTTTTCATCTGATTCAAATATGTTTTTCCTTTGTTTGTAAAACCTAATACCCGAATATATTCAATTTCACACATTTGTTTTGCTTCTTCTTTTGTGAAATGACATAAGATATGTGTTAACATCCTTTGAATCCGATTGTAAGTATATCGTTTTGTTTTTAGTTTTTGTATGAGTTCCTCTAAGGATTGAGAAGATAGGATTGCTTTTTTTATTCTTGCACTCATATCTTGATCTACAGTTTGAAATTGTTCTAATTGATTCCAATGCGTCATGATTTGATATTTTAAATAGGAAAAATAGTTTTCGTTTGAGATTGGAAAAGTAATTTTCTCCTGTGTCTTTTTAGGAACATAAGAAGAGATCTCTTTTCCTTCTTGGATTAGTCTACGAATACTTTCCGCACTTGTAATTTCATTTCCAGAGAAGTGATGATAATCGTTTGTCCTTTGAATAGATATTGCTTTTATTGAAGCTTTTTGCTTTTTGATTTCACGAATATAGGAAAGAGCTAGAATATCATTTGGCAATTGAACTGTTTTTCCTGTTAATTTTTTTAATACAAGAGAAAGAGCTGTTGGATAGTTTTTCCCCAGTTTCATTTCTTCTTTGACCATGTTCTCATATTCGGGATGTGTAAGTTGAATATCTGCAAGTTCTTCAAATTGGGAAACAAGATTGGTTTCACTTCCGAAGACGATTTTATCTACTTTTAATTCTTTTAATAAAGAAATAGATCCGTGTGCGAAATAGTCTGCACTTTGTGTTGCGAAAACAAAGGGGAGTTCTATTACGAGATCTGCACCATAAGTAAGAGCAAGCTCTGTTTTATCCCATTTATTTAAAATACTTACTTCACCACGTTCTAAAAAATTTCCTCCTAAGATAATAACGAGTGGTTCTTCTGGAAATAATTCTTTGATTTTTTGAAATAAATAAAGATGCCCATTATGAAATGGATTAAATTCTGCGATAACACCAACTGCCATAAAATCACCTCCATCCTACTATAACATGAATTGATTGTTTTGTCATTTCAAGAATATAGCTTATTAATAACTGACATTTTTGTTTACTAGACTTCTCTATAGCAATTTGATACAATTTAGTTAGGTGGTTACTATGGAAAAATTGCATTGGAATTTAAATGATTTATTCTTATCGGATAAAGATTTTCTTCAAGAAATGGATCAAGTGAAAAAAGAAGTAGAAAAATTACAACATGAAGATATTCAAATCACTGATCAGAAAACTCTATTATATTGGTTGGATAAAAAATGGAGTTTAAAAGAGAGAGCGAATACTCTACGTGTATATGCATTTTTACGTTATTATGAAGATGTGGATAACCAAGCAAGAAAACAAAGTCGTGATATCGTAGAAGTGGTGGATGAGGAAACAGAAAAAATAGACGAAATGATTCTCTCTTTAGGAAAAGAAGAAGTATTAGAAGAGATGAAAAAGGAGAAAGCTTATCAAAAGTATTATTTTAGTATTGAACGTTTATTTCGTATGCAAGAACATTTAGTAAAGACAAAAGATCAGGATCAGTTCAAGAAGAATCAAAAGAGAATTACGCAATTACTAACAGAATACTATCAATTACTTCGTGATATGGAATTTCCTACGTTAGAAATAGATGGAAGAGTGATTACATTAACACCATCGAATTGTCAGAAATATCTTTCTGCAAGAGATCGTGAAACAAGAAAAAAAGCTTTCTTCTGTGTAAGTGAGGCATATCAAGAAAAAGCAGAAAAGTATGCGAAGATTTTAAATGAGATTAAATCATTACGATTAGAAAACGCACATTTAGAAGGGTATCCAACACTTTTAGAGAAAGAATTATTTGTGGAAAATTTAAAGCCAGATATGATGGATACTTTGATTCAGTTAGTTCATGAAAATTTACCTGTTATTCAAAAATATTTTGGTTTAAAAGCACAAACATTAGGAGTTTTGGATCCTCATTTATATGACTTGTCTGTTCCTTTAGATGACCCTATTTCTAAAAAATATACAATAGAAGAAGCAATACAAATCGTAAGAGAAGCACTAAAATCATTAGGAGAAAAGTATTTAAATGTAGTAGATACTTTACTTGATAAATGTATGAAAACGGATAAAATGAAAAATCAAGTCATTCATTTTTCATGGCATGTGTATTCTTTTACGAACTTTGAAGGAACTTATATGGATTTGAAAATTTTAGCTTATGAATTAGGGCATATGGTTCAATCCTATTTATCGCATCAAGAACAACCTTATTTATATGAAAATAGTACTGTTTTTGTTGGTGAAATTGCTCCTCTTGTGAATGAAATTTTATTGAATCGTTATTTATATCAAATCGCAGAAACAAAAGAAGAAAAACGTTTCTATTTCAGTAAAGCAATTGAAAATTATTTTTCTTCTATTTTTAAACAAACTTTATACACAGAGTTAGAATTATATCTGGACTCTCATCCTGATTTTGATGCAGAATCTTTATCTACAGAATATGAGAAACTAACAAAAAAGTATTATGGCTCTCAAGTTTTATATGATGAAAGTACATTTACGGAATGGACTTTTCATACTCGATTATATTCTTGGAACTATGATGATTATAGGAGTGCAACTGGATTATTGATGGCAAGTGCAGTTGTTCATAATTATGTGGATCAAAAGTCATTAAAAGAAGAAGATTATATTCATTTCTTAAGTGCAGGTAGTAGTAAGTATTCTTCTGAATTGTTAAAAATGATTCAGATCGATTGGGATCAACCAGAAAATATTGATAGAGGGTTTGAAATTCTAAAACAAGCTGTTCATGAATTTGAAAAAGTATGAAAACAAAAAGACCATTACATTGGAGTTGGTCTTTTTCTGCGTACCTTTTTCGTTTATAATTTCTTTTTGTTCATTCGATTGTGTGAAAGTTTTATTTGTCATTTTTCTCGTTTTCTGTTATAATCGAAAGTCTGGAGGAGGGGAAGGCAATGAATGAAGTACTCAAACAATATCAAAAGCTAGAACAAGAAGAGCAAATTCAAATGAAAGCGAATGCACAATATTGTTATTATTTACATATGCAATATTATGAACAGTATTTGAAACAATTTTCTCAATCTTTCTCTCCGGAAGAGATTTTATGGAAAGTTGATGAGGCAGTGAATCAAACAATATTAGGTGCTTCGTATCCACTTTATTTTTATCACCATCTGTTACATGTAAATGATGATAAACAAGATAAAAAAAGAGACTTACATCAATCTGGAATTCAAGATATTCATGTTGAATCTTCAAGAATTCAGTTTCAGTATCGATCTCAAAACTATGAAATTGCAAATTTATTTTCTACATCCCTTTCTGAGACAGTAAAAGGAAAACTATATGCAGATATTTATAGTACTCCTCGAAATTGTCATCAATTAGCAATGGATATTACAAGAGAAATAAAAGGGGAAGTCTATACTGGATATTTACAACTTCCGACGATGAAGATGTTTCATTCTTGGTGTGTCAAAGATGGTTTTGTTTATGATACAATGTATGATTTTGTATTGACACAAGAATTATATGAAACAATTTTTGAACCTGTTGACGTGATTGCGATCCCTTATGACTGTATCATTCAAGATGAAATAGAGGTCGAAGATATCAAAATTCCATATCCAGTTTATCTATACTGTGAGTATAAAAACGATATTGGACAGATGTAATTTGCAATTTTCTAATCTTTTTAGTATAATGAGATTCGTGGGTGGTAAAGTATGAATATTGATTTAACAAAATTAAATAGCCATTTGGTCTCACAAATTGAGATAAATCAAGTGTTAGAAGTACCAGAAGAGCTTCTAAAAGAATCAGAATTATTGGACTTAAAAGATACGAAAGTATCAGGAATGATTTATTTTGATGCGTCAGATTCTTATGCACTAAAGTTACAAATTACTGGAGTTATGGTGTTGCCATGTGCGATTACGTTAAAGCCAGTAGATGTTCCATTTTCTGTTTCGATTGATGATTCTTTGGAAAATATTTATGAAGAAATGGGAAAGAAATTAAAAAATATAGAAAATAGTATTGATATTTTACCGATAATATGGGAAAATATATTGATAGAAATTCCCATGAGAGTTGTAAGTGAAGGCGCTGAAGATTTATCACTACATGGTGATGGCTGGGAACTTATAACCGAGGAAAAGCCAAAACAAGAGCATAATCCAGAATTGGAGAAGTTGAAGGAGTTATTATAAGAAAGAGGTGAACAAAAGATGAAATTAGACATTCAATTATTTGCAGTACCTTTTAGAAAAACAAGTAAGACAAGAAAAAGAATGCGTCGTACCCATTATAAAATTTCTGCGAATGAAATGACGACATGTCCAAAATGCGGTGCTACAATAAAACCTCATAGAGTTTGTAAAAATTGTGGAACTTATAAAGGTAAAGAAGTTGTTAAACAGAATGAAGAAGAAAACTAATTCTTCTTTTTTTTGGATTGAAAAACAGTCTTGTTTATGATACGATAAATAAAGAATATGGGTGATGGTATGAGAAATCAAAAGGGGTTTGCAGTATCAGGTATTCTTTATCCCTTATTTATTATATTTGTTGGTGTTTTAGTTGGGATGATTGGTACGTTTATTAATCGAAAATTATTATTTGATCGTATGAAACAAGATGTATTAAGTGATGTGAATTATGGAAATACTGTTATAGAGAGTGGATTATTGTTAAACTATGAGGGTAGTGAAGAACCGATTACTATTGATGGAAGATTGTATATCCCTGATATGAGTGGAAATGGATTTCATGGTGAAATGAAGAATTTTACTTCTTATATGAGAAATGAAGGAGGTAAAATTACATTTGATGATGGAAACTATGTTTTAATGCCAAATGTATTAAAAAATATAACAACAAATTTTACAATAGAAATGATGTATGTTCCTACGAGTAGTAATTATAATCAATATTATTTTGGTACAAGAACGCAAAATTTTGGATTAGAAACTTATGAACAAAGTGTGAGTGGAGGATCGGAGTTTCGTCTTAGATTATGGTATCCTGCAGATACTTATTATAGTATTTCGATGCCAAATGTTCCATGGAGTATCAATGAATTATCTTCTATTTCTTTTGTGTTTGAAGATTCTAGTGTTACGATTTATCACAATGGATTACAAGTTCAGAAAACGAATAATTTACAAGCAATGACTTTTATTGGAGACTATATTGGATTGGGTGGTCTTGCTGATGGAACGAATACTTCATCTATGGATTTGTATTCTTTTAGAATTTATAATCAAGCACTGAATATGGATGAGATTTATCACAATTTTGAAGTGGATTATCGTG
>CALVJU010000136.1 GCA_944332375.1 uncultured Bacilli bacterium | reverse complement strand
AAAAAAGAAGCCTTAAGCTTCTTCTACTAATTCTAAGATAACAATAAGTGCATCGTCACCTTTTCTCTCATCTAATTTTAAAATTCTTGTATATCCTCCGTTACGAGTTGCATAACGAGGTGCTAATACATCGAATACTTTTTTAACAGCTTCTTTATCGTTATGTAAAAAAGCTAAAGCTTTTCTTCTTGCTACTAAAGAGCCATCTTTTCCATATGAAATCATCTTATCAACTAACTTACGAACTTCTTTTGCTCTTGTTTCTGTTGTTTGAATTCTTTCATTCATGATGACATCTCTTGTTAGGTTAGCAAGCATACTTCTTCTATGTTTATTCGTACGTCCTAATTTTCTATAAGCCATTGTTATTTCCTCCTAACTAGTCTTCATCACGGAATTTAAGTCCCATATCTTTAATTTTTTCAATTACTTCTTTTAAAGATTTTTTACCTAAATTACGAATTTTCATCATTTCTAATTCTGATTTTTCAGTTAAATCTCCAAGGGTATTAATTCCTGCTCTTTTCAAACAATTGTATGCACGAACTGAGAAATCTAAGTCATCGATAGATGTTTCTAATTTTTTCATTTTGCTGTCTTCTTGTTTGGCATTCATAATACCAGTTGTATCGGCAATTTCACTTAAATCTGTAATAATATTTAAATGTTCAATTAAGATTTTAGCACCTAATGCCATTGCTTCCTCTGGACGAAGAGCACCGTTTGTTTGTACATTCATCGTTAATTTATCATAACTTGTATCTTGTCCAACACGAGCATTTGTTACATCATAACTAATTCTTTCGATTGGAGAATATAATGCATCAATTGGAATAAATCCAATTTTCTTATTTTCGATAATCTTTTTATTTTCGTTAGATGGTACATATCCACGACCATTACTTACAATAAATTCCATATCGAGTTTTCCACCTTTAGAAACAGTAGCAATTACTTGATCTTTATTCATAATTTCTACATCTGCATCCGTTTCAATATCTGCAGCAGTTACTGTTTTTTCTGTGTCAACATGTAAGTGCATTGTTTTATCTTCGTCTGAGTGATTTTTTACTACAACATTTTTTAAATTCAAAATAATTGTTGTAACATCTTCTACAATTCCATCGATTGTTTGAAATTCATGGGCAACACCATCAATTTTAACTGCAACAATTGCACTTCCTGGCATACTTGATAACATCACTCTTCTAAGTGCATTTCCAATTGTTGTTCCGAATCCTCTTTCAAGAGGTTCTAATTCAAATTTTCCATAATTATTATTTTCTACATAATCAGTTATTTTATAAATAGGTTTTTCAAAATTCAACACTTTTCCACACTCCTTTTCTTATTATCCACGTGGACGTTTTGGTGGACGGCATCCATTATGTGGTATTGGTGTTTCGTCACTGATTGCTGTAATCTCAAGTCCCGCTGTTTGTAATGAACGAGTAGCAGTATCACGTCCAGGACCAATTCCATTTAAATAAACTTCTACTTTTTTCATACCCATGCCTACTGCAACTTTACCTGCTGCTTCAGCTGCCATACCTGCTGCATATGGAGTAGATTTTTTACTTCCTTTAAATCCTAAAGTACCTGGAGAAGCCCAACTAATTACGTTTCCATCTTTATCTGTAATTGTTACAATTGTATTATTGTAAGTAGAATGGATATATGCCTTTCCCTCAGGAACATTCTTCTTTACTTTACGTTTTCTTGGTTTATAAGCCATATTCATAACCTCCTTTAACGTTTATTATTTCTTTTTATTAGCTACAGTCTTACCTTTTCCTTTACGAGTTCTAGCATTACGATTTGTTCTTTGACCTCTTACAGGTAATCCTTTTTTATGACGAGTTCCTTGATAACTATTGATTTCCATCTTAGTTTTAATATTCATATTCACTTCACGACGTAAATCACCTTCAGTAGTATACTTATTTACTTCGTCACGAATACGAACTAATTCTTCTTGTGTTAAGTCTTTTGCTTTTGTATTGACATCAACTTTTGCATCCTTACAAATTTTTGTTGCAAGTTTTCTTCCAATTCCATAGATATAAGTTAATGCGATTTCGATTCTTTTATTATTTGGTAAATCAACACCTTTAATACGTGCCATTAAAACACCTCCTATTATTAACCTTGTCTTTGTTTATGTTTAGGGTTTTCACAGATTACCATAACCTTACCCTTACGTTTGATTACGCGACATTTGTCGCAAATTGGTTTTACCGATGGTCTTACTTTCATAATAAATCCCTCCTATTATTTTCTATAGGTAATGCGCCCGCGTGTTAAATCATATGTTGAAACTTCTACGGTCACTCTATCACCTGGTAAAATGCGAATATAATGCATTCGGATTTTACCAGAAACGCCGGCTATAATCGTGTGTCCGTTTTCAAGTTGTACTTTAAAATTAGCATTTGGTAAAGTTTCAACAACTTTCCCTTCTAATTCAATTACGTCTTCTTTTGCCATTTTATCACCTCTTTGTTAAAATCTCATATCCATCTTCTGTTACTAACACTGTATGTTCGAAATGTGCGGATGGTTTATTATCTGCGGTTACAATTGTCCATTCATCATCTAGTTCATAAATATCAGCGGTACCACTGTTCAACATAGGTTCAACAGCAATGACCATGCCTTTTTTCAGTAATGGGCCAGTATGTTGTTTTCCGAAATTCGGTACATCAGGCATCTCATGTACCTCACTACCAACACCATGTCCAACTAATTCTTTTACAACACCAAGATGATATTTATCTGCACATTTGCTAACCATATAACCGATATCTCCGACTCTTGCCCCATCATGAATTGCAGATAAACCTTCATATAAAGCCTCTTCTGTATGTTTTAGAAGTTCTTCTTTTTCTTTATCCACTTTACCAACCGGATAACTCCATGCGGAATCTCCATGATAGCCTTGATAACAAGCTCCGATATCGATTGATACAATATCACCTTCTTTTAATTTACGGTGAGATGGAATTCCATGAACGACTTCTTCATTAACAGAAATACAACATGCATTTGGAAATCCATATAATCCTTTAAAAGAAGGGGTTGCACCACATTCTCTAATAAATGTTTCTGCAAGGTGATCTAGTTCCATTGTGGTGATACCCGGTTTGATATATTGTTTTATATAATTATGAGTATCACCGACAATTTTACCAGCTTTTCTTAAAAGTTCAATTTCTCTTTCTGATTTAATACTAATCATGAGAAACGCCTCTTTCTAGTATTTCAATAATACTTTGAAATACTTCTTCTGTAGATTTGGTACTATCTACATGATATAACATACCAAGTCTTTTGTAGTAATCTAATAGTGGAAGGGTATTTTCTAAGTATGTTTGATAGCGTGTTTCAAATGTGGTTTCATTATCATCATTTCTAGTTTCTAACTTATGACCACATCGATCACATTGATTTTCTACTTTCGATTCCATACCAGTGATTAAATTATTATAAATAGCGCCACAATTAGGACATAATCTACGACCTAATATACGCTTTTTACAAAGTTCTTTTGGAACATCCAAATAAATAACGATTCCATGATCAAATTTCATTTCTTCGAGCATTTGATCATAAGTTTTTGCTTGTGACACATTTCTTGGAAAACCATCAAATATATAACCATTTTTACAATCATCTTGTAATAATCGTTCCTTTAATAATTCAAGAACAATTTCATCAGGAATTAAAGAACCAGATTCCATTAATTGTTTTATTTTTAAATCTAATTCTGTATTTCCCTTTGAAGCTTCTCTCAGTAAGTCTCCTGTAGAAATATGTGGCATATGATATTTCTCTGATATTTTTTTGGATTGTGTTCCCTTTCCTGCTGCAGGAGGGGCTATGAAAATAATACTTTTCATCTTCTTCGTCTTCTTCCTCTTGAACTTGTATAATTTCTACTAATTAATTTACTTTCTACTTGTCTGTAAGTTTCAAGTGCAACTCCAACAACAAT
>CALVJU010000135.1 GCA_944332375.1 uncultured Bacilli bacterium | reverse complement strand
GTCAAATGTTTCCATGATTTCATTTTTCATCCCTCCTTTTTGGCAAAGAAACATGTATATTATACTACTATCAGACTTATTTCAGCTTTTTGCCATAAAACGGAATTTCAAATAAAAATCTACGATTGGAACTCTTTTTTTTATTTTTTATTTTCAAGTTCTCAAATTTGTGTTAAAATGAGCATGGTTATATAGTAAGGAGTTTGAAGAATGAAAAAAGGTTTTGATAATGATTTATATTTAAAAGTACAAAGTGAAAGAATTAAAGAGAGATTGAAGAAATTCGACAACAAATTATACTTGGAATTTGGAGGAAAACTATTTGACGATTATCACGCAATGCGTGTATTACCTGGGTTTGAATCCGATTCTAAAATTCGTATGTTATTAGAATTAAAAGATATTTGTGAAATTGTCTTTTGTATCAATGCCGGTGATATTGAGAGAAATAAAATCCGAGCTGACTATGGAATCACCTATGACATGGATGTATTAAGATTAATTGACCAATTAAAATCCTTAGGATTACAAGTAAACAGTGTCGTCATCACACTTTATAAAGGACAACCAAGAGCAGAATCTTTCAAAAAGAAATTAGAAGCAAGAGGAATGAAAGCCTATATCCATACCCCTACCAAAGGATATCCAACAAATGTAGAAACAATCGTTTCCGAAGAAGGATATGGGAAAAACCCATATATCGAAACAACAAAACCACTTGTTGTAATGACTGCACCTGGTCCATGTAGTGGAAAACTAGCCACTTGCCTATCACAACTCTATCATGAATATAAACGTGGTGTACAAGCTGGTTATGCGAAATTTGAAACATTCCCTGTTTGGAACTTACCATTAAAACACCCTGTAAACATCGCCTATGAAGCCGCAACCGCCGATTTAAAAGATGTCAACATGATCGACTATTTCCACCTAGAAAAATATGGAATTCGTTCTGTCAACTACAACCGTGACTTAGAAGTCTTTCCTGTTTTAAAAGATATCTTATTTAAAATTACAGGAGAAGAAATCTACGCTTCCCCTACCGATATGGGAGTGAACATGATCGGACAATGTATCATCGATGATCAAGTTGTTCAAGAGGCAGCCAAAGCAGAAATCATCAGACGTTATTACCAAGCACTCTGTGATTGCAAAACAGGAAATGGTGACGAAGAAACTGCAGAGAGAATTAAAGTCCTCATGAATGAACTAGACTTAAAAGAAAGCGATCGAACTGTTGTCAAAGTCGCCCTTGATAAAGCAGCCAAAGAAAAAAGACATGTCATCAGTCTAGAACTTCCAAATGGGAAAATCATCACCGGAAAGCAAACAGACTTACTCAATCCAGCAAGTAGCTTACTCATCAACGCCATGAAAGAATTAACACACATTCCCGATGAAATTGACTTATTATCTCCAAGCGTATTAGAACCTATTCAAAAATTCAAATCTAAAACAAAAGAACATGAGACATTAAACTTACAAGAAGTCATTATAGCACTTAGTATCTGTAGTGTTACCAACCCAACCATTGCGAAAGCATTTAAAAACTTAAAGAAACTAGCCGGATGTGAAGCACATGCTAGTTACATCGTAACCAATGGAGACAAAAATGAATTCCGTAACTTAAAAATCAATCTCACCATGGAACCTGTATTCTACTCTGATGATCTATATGGAAATTAGATACCAACGTATCTTTTTTCTTTTTCTCTCATAATATAAGAGGGTGATATTATGTATATTCGACTTGGTTTCGTAGGAGCTCCCCTAACCCTTCCTAATTCCACTTATTCCAGTACCGTCACTTATACCTATTATACAAAACTCGGCCCAACAGAAGGACGAAAAAAAAATCGATCAAGTCATCCGTTCTGACTTTCAAAAACTAAAAGAAGTTCTCACTTACAATCTACAAAACGATATTACATTCTATCGCATCAGTCAAAACCTCATTCCACTTGCCACAAAAAAAGAAGTCTCATTCGATTTTTCCAAAACATATCAAAAAGAATTTCAAGAAATCGGAAGCTTTCTCTCGCAACACCACATGAGAGTAGATACCCATCCCGATCAATTTTGTGTTTTAAATAGTACCAAAAAAGAAGTCGTACAAAACAGTATTGCCATTCTCCACTTTCACTATCAACTCTTACAATGTATGAATGTTACACCCCACATGATTCTCCATATCGGAAGTAACTCATTTGGGAAAAAACAATCCATCGCACGATTTAAACACCAATTTCAAAAACTTCCCCAATATTTACAACAAAGTATCTACCTAGAAAACGATGACAAAACATTCACTGTGACAGACACCCTGGAACTCTGCGAAGAATTACAAATTCCCTTTGTCCTCGACTACCATCATTATCAATGTAATCATGATCAGGAAGACTTAAAATCACTCCTCCCCAGGATCATAAAAACATGGAAACAGCAAACCTCTAAAATGCACTTTTCCTCCCCGAAAAATAAAAAAGAATTTCGTAATCACAGTGACTACTTAGATGTCTTTTCTTTTATAGAATTCTTAGATTTATTAAAACCTCTCGCTACTGATATTGATATCATGTTAGAATGTAAAGCAAAGGACGAGGCATTGTTTCGAATCATGAGACAAATAAAATTCTATATCGATTATCCAATTATCAATGTTAGTACCTTTCAATTAGAAGAACATTGACTTTATAAATTATTTTATATTATAATACGGATACTGAAAGGAAGAAATCACATGATGGAACAAATGACTACGGAAAGTGAACAAGTTTGGTATGATTACCATATGGGAAGAATTCAACGTGAATTAATAGAGGAAGAAAAAAAGGAAATCAGATCATGTAACTTTGCTATGCACTTATTAATCAGTACTAATTACCTTGTGGATTTTATGAAAGAATATCTACTTTCTCCAAATGATGATTTTTATGAATTTATTCATTATCTCAATCACGGTCATTCATTTGATGTAGAAGAAAGTATCGCAATCTTAGCTGAAGAATTCAGGGTGGACAAAATGGTTATGAGAATAAAATTACTATATTTAGAACATAGTATAGAGGCATACTTAGAAAAAGAAAAAAACAAAACAAAAAAATAGAGTTTATGATGCTCTATTTTTTATTATCATTTAAAAGTGATAAGTAATATCATCAATCGAAATAGAAATATTTCCATCATAAAAAGACAGTTGATTTTTCTGGAGATGTTCTAATTTTTCTCTCTGTTGGAAAAATTAAAGATTCTGCAGTTGAATTTCTTATTTGTTATGTTTTGATTTCTTCGCTTCCTGAATAATTTTCTATAAACTATCTAATTTAATTATAACCTAAAATCATATATAATTCCTATAATTTCATAAAAAAGTTAAAAATGATACTACAACAGGATATGGGACTACACCACTAAATTTCAAAGTTCTTATAAATAATGCCTTTTAAAACCTCATCCGTGCGCCAACAACTATATAATTATTTGAACTCTTCAATTTTATGAAACATAAATATTATTTTATCTATCTCTTTATCAGTATGATAATGACCACAATACCATAAATTATAATCTGTTGATTTTTCTATTTCATCTAAAAAATGTTCTGTCGAATTATCAACTGTTGATTGATCTATTCCCTCTAAAAACATTTCTCTTGGTAAATATTTATAAGGACAAGTATGTGATAAAATAATGTCAACCTCATTATTTAAATCTTTTAAAACACTCACTACTTTATTTTTTGTTTCTTCGTTTGGCTGTTCACTTTCATACCAATTATAACCACGATCTAATCTAAAATATTTATCTACGCTATAGGCTCCACCAATTACAAGAACTTTATGATTATTAAAATTATATATTTCTCCATCTTTTGCAAATAAAACATTTGGATAATCTTCTTCATAATAAACTACACCATCGTGAAATCTTTTCGTTTTATATGTTTTTATATTTTCTGGTCTCTCTTCATGATTTCCATGGATACAAAAAAATGTTATTGGATATTGTAATAAACTATTTTTTAATATATAATCTTTCTCATTTGCATAATAATTTATTCCAGCATCTCCTAAAATGATCATAATATCATCTAATGTTGTTCTATTTTCATAGCAAAAATAAAATATTTCTCTAAAGTCACCATGTTTATCACCAGTTATATATATCATGAAAAATCAGTCGAGTAGTCACGTCTCGACTCCACCTTCCTTTCTTCTCAGTAAAAGGCTTACCTCAATACCCCTCACAAAACCGTGTGCGATAATATCGCTTCTTTGCTACTATGAGTTAGTCCGACTATAAATGATCCAATTTTAACTTTAATTCTTCTACTTGTTTTAATTATTCATACATAAGTTTCTACATTTATATTCATTGTACTCAAAAAGTTTTTACTACTTTCTCGTATTGTATTTCTTATCTAATTTATCATTTACTTCATTTACATCAAAATCATCATAGTCATAATCCCAAACATTATTTTTATCATTTATTAAATTTATTAATTTCCAAACACCGCCACAATCTTCTTCTATGCCTTTTCCAATACCATCGATAAGTTCTACATTTTTTTGATTATGCCCAACTATAACTTTAGCCACTGTTATTTTAAATATCCAATTATCTCCAAAATCATATATTAACTCTAACTTATCTTTTTCTTTCAGCATAAGTTTATTCATTCTGAGACTATTCATTTTGATTTCATTATTATCATTTTTCGTCATATAATCACAAATATAATACTTATCTTTATATTTGAGTGTATATAAATGTTCTAAATAACCATTCATACTTGTTATAACAACTTTACAAAAATCGTTAATTTTAACATTATCATTTATAACAAATGTCCTTTTTATTAGTTTTTCAAACCCTTTAAGTGTAACTTTTATTCTATAATTATATACCATGCATTTTACTCCCTTACTTTAAATAATTATTATCATTTAAATATTTGTAAACAATATCTACTGACTCATTTATACCATGATTATTAATATTAACCTTAGGAATATTTTTAAACAAATTATAACTAGCGGTTTGATCCCATCTAATTTCCCTCATATAGTGTTCTTTGTTTTTTTCTTTATAATCCGAAGCATCTACCCCTTCAAAAATTAATCTATCATAAATAGCTTCCGGAGTATCAATTATTTCAATGGATATAGTATTAGTAAACAATATATTCTCAATAACAGGCGCAGAGAATATAGGAGAGACAGCCATTATAAAATTACCGTTTTCTTTGTTAATAATATCTATCATAATTTCTTCTTTCTCATCAAATCTGTCATAATCATTTGGAAAAATCTCTTGAAAGTTATCTATGCTTCCATATACATTAACTATTTCGTCATCAATATCATAAAATTTACAATTTAATCGTTTTGCTAATTCCTTACCTATTGTAGTTTTCCCAACATTAGATACTCCCCATATTAATAATTTCATTCTTCTTCACCCATTTCATATCCATTTTTAATTTTTGAGAAATATCTTCTTACCTGCAAATTATTCTTTTTTAAATTAAAATTTCTATAATCATAAATTTTACTACGTCTACCATCCATACACCAAACACTGTAATTTGATTTTCCTGCTTTATCAATATTTTCAACTACCTTTTTTAATTGATTACTGGTAATGTCATCAATCATTCCAGAACCTGCACCATCAATAATATATGGATAATGCATGCCATTTCCCCTTTTGAACTCAGAATCTCCTAAATAAGTTATTTTAAAAGTTGTAGTTGAACCATAATCATATTCCATTTCAAGAGTATCATTTTCTTCTAATTTCAAATTACTTAATTGAGTAATCGTCGCATTTATTTTAGGAATACCACTATGATCATCTTCTATAGCTATCCAACAATCATATACCTGATCATGATAATATATATCGTACAAATGATATGCAAGTGATTCAAATGTTGCGAGAATAGTGTACGCAAGATCTGCTACTGTTCTTCTATCAGTAATCTCGATTTTTCTCCATATCTTATCTTCTAACCCCTCAATTTCCACTTTAAATGTTAATACCTTTGTCATATTTTTTTCTCCCTCATTAATTAAAATATATCATAACATATTCCATGATCAAATGCATCAACTTGATCTAAAAATTTATCCATATCATTTCCCTTTTCCTATTCCCTTAATCTAAATTTAATTCATTAATATACTCTATAAAATAAAGTGGAATATTAACTATTTTACCATCCTTACTTAAATTATTTAATGAGAATCTAAATGAAATTTCATTATCATTTTTAGAATTATATTTTGTTAAACTATTATGATTCGTACTCTTATCCGATTTTACTTCTATAGGAATTATTTTATTATTTCTTTGTATTACAAAATCTATTTCATTTCTATCAAAAGTATAATAGTTAGGCGATTCATCTAGTAAATAATTTAATGTATTGGCAACATAATTTTCTGTAAACGAACCTTTAAATTCTTCAAATAATCTATTACCATCTAATATAATTCTACTATCTAAATTAGCCATTCTTCTTAAAAGACCTATGTCATTCATATAAATTTTAAAAGAAGACAAATCATTATATGCTTTTAAAGGAAAAGCACATTTTGTTACTAAATAACATTTAGATATTAAATTCGCATCGTTCAACCAATTTAGTGCTCCTTCATATTCTCTAGCACGAGCTCCTTCTTTCACTACTTGATATACAAATTTTTTATTTTCTCTTGCTAACTGTGATGGTATTCCATTCCATATTAATGATATCTTATTTGCTTCATTAGCATCTGTATGTTTGTAAAAATCATTTTCATAAGAATCTAATATATTTTTTTGAATTTTATTTACTTTTTCTATGTCCTTATCATTAATCCAACTGTATACTGCCTCAGGCATTCCACCAATTATATAATAAATTTTTAATTTTTCTATTAATCTATCTTCAAACAATTTAGGAATTTCACTTACCTCTTTCGTTTGTCTCATAACTTCAACTAAATTTTCAGAATCATCAGCAATTAAAAATTCACTAAAAGTCATTGGGTATAAATTTAAGAAATCTACCTTACCAACAGGAAAAGATGTCTTTGAAAGTCTTATTCCAAGAAGTGACCCAGCACAAGCAACATGATATTCGCCAGCTTCTTCACAGAAATATTTTAATGAGTTTAATGCATTAGAACATTCTTGGATTTCATCAAAGATAATTAATGTTGTATCAGGGTTTATTTTTTTACCATTTGCTAAAGACAATTGTTCTATAATTCTTTTAGGATCTTTCGTGTTTAAAAATAATTCTGCTAATCCATCATCATGATCAAAGTTAAAATATGCAACATTATCATAATGCTTTGCACCAAATTCTTTTAATATATATGTCTTGCCAACTTGTCTTGCTCCCCTTAAAATCAAAGGTTTTCTATCCTTACTATTCTTCCATGCAATAAGTTTTTCAGTAACAAATCTTTGCATCATATCATCTCCTTCAATAACATTATATCACGTTTTTGAAGAAAATATATGCAAGATAATCACACTTTTGTAAAGATTTTTAATAATTTTCTCACACTTTTGTAAATCTATGATTAATATTCACGATAATCCAAAGAGCTTATCAATAGACTTATTCTAACAAATAAAAAGCTAGAATAACTCTAGCTCTATGATAAAATAAACGGTTGGGATTTGCTTCCATTTCCACTTGTGAATTGGATAGAAGCCTTAAGAAAGAGGACTGGACGAGTACTATGTTCCCCGGTTAAAGATGGAGATCCATCTAACCCGACCATATAATTCCTACTGGCAAATACCCAAGCAGAATCTGTAACACTTGGTCCTGCAAGTCCCCTTGTTTGAACGTCTATTTCAGCCACATAGCTATTCATCGTCCAAAAAGTTAAATCTGTATCTGCAAAATAATTAGAATCACACGTACTTGTTCCACTATCCATTAGTTGATTATATTGGTCAGTCACTGATGTACATGCTGGATTTGTACTGGCTTTTAATGCATCACTGACACTTGCAAGTCCAATATTTCCAGTCCATGTAGCCAACTTCTCTCCTGCAGTGTTTTTACTTAGAGTATCATTTCCAGTAATTCCATAATATTCGACTGGGCCAATATTAAAGTTGTGTTGTTGTATTTGGGTCCTTGCAATTGTAGTCAATCCATTATAATATTCTCCATTTAAATAATCAGCAATACTAGAATCTTCTGTTACGGTTCCACTATATATTCCATCTGGTCTAGTATATGTTCCGTTTACTTTTCCATATACACCACAGCCTCCGCCACTTTCCAAATCAATACAATAAGTATTATTCTCATAACTTCGATAGCCGAATTCGTCAAATGCTATTGTCTCAGGTAATGCTTCATCTCTGATGATTTTATAAGTCCCATCTGTCTATTTCGCTATAATTCTCCACAGTTCATTGTTAAATTCTACATAGTTATTTGGGCTTTGTCCCCTGTAAATATATCTTCCATTCTCATATTGATCCTCATAAAGACCATCTCCACTAGATACTAAGGCAACTGTTTGTCCTCCCATAATGACCGTATCATCTCCTGGAGTTGGTATTACAGGACCTCCATTATCACTTTGTTCATAAGTCAAAGTAATCGATATTTCTTTTTTCATATTTGTTTCATTAAAATCTTGAGATGCATCCCATTCTACGATGACCTGAAACGTTTTCTCTTCACTCTTAAGTAATGGATCTCCTTCTGCGATATTTTCTAAATGAACTTTAATTGGTAGTGGATCAGAATTGTTTGTTTCTTCCACTCCCTCTATCTTAGATAAAACCGCATCCAAATCTCCTTGGTTTGCTACGACAACATCATAAGTAGCAGTTGCTCCTGGTTGGGTTAGTTCTACATTCAAAGTTAAAGTCGTATCATCCGTAATTTCTTTCAATTGTGTTGTCGCATTATTCATCTCTTTTTCTTCTGCACTTGTAAATAAAATTTTCCATTTTGATGTAATATTTGCTGTACCATTGATCTGTAATGTCTGGCTCAATAGTGCATATCCAATTCCTAACATCAAGAATACAGACACTACAATTGTTCCCATTAAAAAGTGTTCTGACTTTATTTTATATTTCCCTTTTCTCATGTTCTCTTCTACTCCTATTTCTTATTATTTTACCATACCTTTTTTCATTTCCTATCCTACTTTTTCATCATAATTCGGCAAACTTTTCACTACGGAAAAAAGCCATTTCCACAATGAAAATAGCTTTCTTTATATTTCAAGTACAAGAAAGATAGAGGGATCTTATCTAATTTGCCCCCTAGTAACATTATGTTAATACGGTGTTTCTTTCTCATAACTTTCACCTATCTTCTAATCTCTTTTATAGTATATCAAATATTTTTCCTATATCAACTCTCCTTGTCAAAGAAAACAAGTTACGATATAATAACTTTGTTTTTATCAAGGAGATGAATTTTATATGGATCAAACAACATTATATGATGAAAAGTATGCATCTTTTCTAACGACACAATGTCTTCCTACAAATCGAAAACGTCCTATCGTAATTCTTTACAAAAGTAAAGCTTTAAAACCATTTGCTACTCTCATCATGAAGAAAGCAAAACAAAGGGGATTTCAATCTATTTTTCTTTTTAACAACAGTGAGTATGAAAAAAAAGAATATTTAGATCAAACTAAATTGAAAGACATCAAACAAGAATCATATTTCGATTTATCTCATTTAGAATATTGTGCGAAAAACTCAGGATTCCAGTTACAAATTGAAACATTTGAAGAATCTTACCCTAAAAAAATAGATCCGGCAAAAGAAGAAAAAGCTTCTTATCTATGTGAAAAGCAATTAAACCTTTATTTTGAATACACAAGTAATTTAAAATGTCCTGGAACAGTTGCGATTTATCCAACTAGAACTTGGGCAAAAAAGTTATTTCCTGAATTACCTGTGGAAGAAGCTTTTATAAAGTTATATCAACAAATCATGGAAATGTGTCTACTAGAAACAGAAAACCCACTCAAAGCATGGAATCAGTTAAAAGAAAATCATATGCAAACGATTAGGAAATTAAACCAATTAAAAATCAAAAAATTACACTATCAAAATCATCTGGGAACCAATTTAACAATTTCATTACCTGAAAATCACTTATGGCTCGGAAGTTTTGAAAAAGATTATTTTGGTAATGATTTTATTTATAATGTTCCCTCATATGAAGCTTTTACTTCTCCTATTTATTATCAGACAGAAGGTACTGTCTTTTCTACAAAACCTCTCGTTTTCCATAGACACAATAACTACATCGTTGATCATTTTGGTTTAGAATTTCAACATGGTGCTGTAAAGAAGATTCTTGTTGATAAAGATAAAGATTATCAAATCATAAAAGATTTTTTAAATACAGATCCACACGCACGTTATTTAGGAGAATGTGCACTAGTAGAACAAGATACACCCGTTTCTAAAACAAACACACTTTATTATCATGCTTTATTAGATGAGAATGCTTCTTGTCATCTTGCTCTCGGTTTCGGTTTCCCAGACACCATTCCTGGTGGAATAGAGATGGATAAGAGAAACTTATTGGACCATGGTATCAATACTTCTAGTACACATCTAGACTTTATGATTGGATCAGATGATTTAGAAATTATCGCTGATACCAACAAAGGGAAACAACTCATATATCAAAATGGAAAAATAAAACTATAGACAAAAAAATCACACAGGATCCTACGCGTGTGATTTTTATTTTTCGTTTTCTTTCACAAATTTTTGAAAGATTTTAAATTCGATTTCATCATCTAATTTTGTTTTAGAAAGTGCTTCTGCTAATTTCTTTTGATCACGTGATAATTTCTTTGGAACAATGACATTTAATAAAACATACATATCTCCAGTACGAGAAGAGTTCGCATCTTTTACACCTTTTCCCTTTAAACGATGTTTATCATTGGTATTACTTCCTGCTGGGATAGTTAAAATCACATTTCCATAAAGAGTTGGAATTTCTTTTTTACAACCTAATAATGCTTCTGAAATAGTAATTGGAACTCTTAAATAAATATCGTTATTATCACGAATAAATAATTTATGTTCTGCTACTTTAAATTGTAAATAGATATCTCCATTTGGTCCTCCATTGGAACCTGCTTCTCCTTTTCCGGCAATACGAAGTTGATCACCTGTATTTACTCCTGCTGGAACTTTGACTTCTAGTTCTTTTTTGGTCTTAATCTTTCCAAGACCATGACATTTTTTACAAGTAGATTCAAAGGTAGTTCCTTTTCCATCACAATGTGGACAGCTTGTTTTACTCATAAAAGATCCAAATAAAGTACGTTGTTCTTGTGTAACAAAGCCACTTCCATGACAGTATTCACAGGTCTTTTTACCATGTCCACCATCTCCATGACAGTCATCACATGTTTCATATACTTCTACTTTAATATCTTTCTTACATCCAAACACAGCTTCTTCAAATGTTAAATCGATATGAATCAAACGATCTCTACCTTTGGTTGGACGTGCTCTTCTATTACTGCCACTTCCTCCAAAATCAAATCCAAATCCACTTCCAAATATATCAGAGAAAATGTCACTGAAATCAAATCCAGAGAAGTCATATCCTCCTTGGCCATTTCCTCCTGCACCTTGGAATGCAGCATGACCATAGCGATCATATTGTTCCCTTTTCTCTTTATCACTTAATACTGCATATGCTTCTTGTGCTTCTTTAAATTTTTCTGCAGCATCTGGTTCTTTTGAAACATCAGGGTGATATTTCTTTGCTAATTTACGAAAAGCACTTTTAATTTCTGCTTCCGTTGCATTTTTAGAAACACCTAAGACTTCATAATAATCTCTTTTATTCATACATACCACTTCCTAACTATAAACTTTGATATTCTTTTATAAATTCTTCAAACATGGCAATGGCACTCTTCATGGTATCTTTACTTAATACATCAACACCAGCAATTTTTAAAGTGTCAATTGGATCATGTTTACTTCCATCTTTCAAAAATTCAATATAATTTTCTTTCGCATGTTCTTTTCCATTTAAGATGTTTGTAACAATTTGACAAGCGCTTGCTAATCCTGTTGCGTATTTATAAACATAAAACGGTGTATAGAAATGAGAAATTCTTTCCCATTCATAACGAATTTGTTCATCGACAACGACAACTGGTTCATGATATTGTTTTACTAGATTGTAATAAATATCTGATATGGATTCACTGGTTAAGACCTCTCCCTTTTCTACTGCACTATGAATTTGTTCTTCAAACTCAGCAAACATCACTTGACGATAAATCGTAGATTTAAACATATCCATCAAGTGAACAAGAATGCTTTTCTTCAGATTCTTGTCTTCTGTTGTTTTTAAAAGATATTTGGCAAGGAATAGTTCATTAACTGTACTGGCAACCTCACCAACAAAAGTAGAATGATCTCCAGTAATATAAGGATTATTCTCTTTTGTATAATAACTATGCATTGCATGTCCTAACTCATGTGCTAATGCAGAAACATCATCAATTGTTCCCATGTAGTTTAATAAGACATACGGAGGCGTGTCATATCCTCCACCAGAATAAGCGCCTTCCTGTTTTCCTTTATTTGGATAAACATCAATCCAACGATTGGTGAATGCTTCTTTTAACCGTCTTACATAGTCTTCACCTAAGACACTCATCGCACTTAACACCATCTCTTTGGCTTCTTCAAAAGCGTATTCTTGATTGTTTTCTTTGACAAGATCGACATATAAGTCATAAATATGAATTTCATCTAAGTGTAATTCTTGTTTTTTTAGTTGAAAATACTTCATCAAAACAGGGAGTCCCTCGTGGACAGAGTCAATCAAGTTATGATATCCAGAGACAGGCATCTGATCTGGAAACAGATAAGACTGCATACTACTTTCATAACCACGTACTTTTGCATCCACGCAAGAATATTCTACTACACCTGATAGTGAAGTTGCAAATGTATTTGAAAATTGTTGATAAGTTTGATAAACCGTATCAAAGACACGTTTACGAAAAGCACGGTTTTTAGAACGTAAATAGTAAATGAAATTAGCGTCACTCAATTCTACTTCTTTTCCCTCTTCATCTTGTACTGTTCCTAGTTTCAAATCAGAGTTGGATAAAATGTCATATACATTTGATGGAACTTGAAATACTTTCTGATATTCAGATAATAACTTTTCTTCTTTCTCGGATAATACATATGGTTGATAGCGATAAATTTGTTGAAAGCTTCTTTCATATTGTTTTAATCGTGGTTCTTGTTCCATATATTCTTCAATCTTTGTATATTGGTATTTCAGTAAATTAGGAATAATAAAAGCACTATTTGTTTCGGCGAGAATGTATAAATTATCTATCTCTCCACTCATTTTTAAATACGTATTATTTCGGTTATCTTCATCGCTTTTAAAATATGCATAAGTGCTTAAACGTTCTAACAGACGACTTACTTCTTCATCTAAAACAAATAATTCATAAAGAGACTGTGCAGAGTTCATAAAAGTATCTCGATAGTTTTCATATTGTTTGATCTTCTCTTTTGTCTCTTCAGCGGTCTGATACCATGCATCATCATTTTGAAAAACAACACTCAAATTCCATAAATATTTTGCATCCATCTCACTACGTTCTTTGATTGTTTTTTCCATGACTATCTCCTTTTCATTTCTTGTTCTAATAATCGAACATTCTTTTCAAAATACTTCATTGCATTTTCTATAAACGTGATCTGATTTACATCAATTCCACAATCTAATAAAATCTCATCAGAATAAGCACGACCACCAGATTTTAAGAACTTCTTATAATTTTCCAACGCCCCTGGTTCTTGATTGATGATCGCACTTGCAAAAGCAGTTGCGATAGATAATCCAGTTGCGTATTTATAGACATAAAAATGATAGATAAAGAAATGAGAAATACGACTCCAACCTACTTTTGATATATCTGTTATAAGGACTTCTTCCCCGTAGTATTTTTTTAACAATTTTGCATAATACTCATTCATTCTTTCAGTAGTAGGAGGATTTCCTTTTTCAATCTGTTCATAACACCATAATTCAAACTCTGCATACATCGTTTGAGTGAAAATAGAAGCATCAAAGCAACGAATTAAATTATCTAATACTTCAATCTCCTCTTCTTCACTTTGGGCGTGATTTAATTGATACTCAGAAACAAGTAATTCATTCACAGTGCTTGCGATCTCTGATAAAAAGGAAGTATAAACCGAGTTGGAATAAGTATTTTCCTTATTACTATAATAAGTGTGCATTGCATGACCAGATTCATGGGCAAGTGATTTGACATCTACTTCTTTTCCATTGAAATTTAATAAAATATAAGGATGCGTATCGTAACAGCCACCTGCAGAATAAGCGCTACTATATTTTCCAGCTTTTGGATAAGCGTCAATCCAGTGAGAATGATATCCATTTTTCAATATTTTAACATAGTCTTCACCTAATGGTTTTAATGCTTCTAAAACAAGATCCATTGCTTGTTCCATCGTGTAATTTTTTTCTTTTTGATCAATTGATTGATTCAGATCATAAGTATAAAATTCTTTTAACCCACTTTGTTCTTTTCTTATTTTATAATAACGATGAACGACAGGCAAATACTTTTCTACCACTTTGATTAAATTGTGATACAGTGTCGGCTTTAAATGATCTACATTCATGGCCATTTCTAAAGCAGAGGAAAAATGTCTTAGCTTTGCGATATTCGCATAACTTGTCATTTGGGAAACGAGTAAACTAGCAATCGTATGTTGATAGTTCGCATATCCTTCATACAAAGTCATATGCGCCTCTTTACGAACTTTACGGCTAGTACTGTTATAATACTTTCCGTAGAGTCCTTCACTGAATGGAACCAGTTTTCCATCCTCATCATGAATCTCTTTCCATTTCATTTCTAGACTTTTAAGAGTTGTATATGTAGAAACATGAGAGAAACATGTTTCGGAAAGAATATTCACGACTTCTTCTTGTTCTTTCGATAATTGATGAGGTTCCTGATCATACAGTTGCTGGATCTGAAAAGCATAGTTCTCTAAAAAAGAACTCTCTTTGATATATTGTAATACTTTTTCTTTGTTTTCTAATAACATAGGTTTTAAAAATATCACTGTATTCTCATAGAAAATATCTAGCTTTTTTACAAGTTGATAGAGTTCTTGAGCTTCCATGTCGCTGCCATTAAGATCAACCCGTCTTTTGGAATAGAGATACATTTTATCCATACTACGACTAATCTTTTCATCCAATTGAAAGAACTGTTCCAGGTTTTCTTTGCAATCTAAAAGATGAGATTCATAGGACTTTGCTTTATTTATTTTCTTTTCTACTTCTTGTTTTTCTCTTAAAAAAGCTTCTTTATCTTTAAAAATTTCACTTAGATTCCATTCATATTGACTTTTCATGTTTTCTCCTTTAATTCATTATGTTCTAAAACATATAAAGATATTCAAATACAAAGTGAGAAGTACTACAAATGTAGCACTTCTTCTCTTTTATTTTTCTTCGTATTCAGCATCTTTTACATCGTTGTCTTTTTTCTCATTGTCATCGTTGTTGTTATTGTCACTTGCTTGTTGCTGTGTCTTTGCAGCTTCTTCATAAACCTTTGTAGCAAGTTTCATCATTGTTTCATTCAATGCTTCTTTTTTCTTCTTAATATCTTCTAGATCGCCTTTTTCAAGTGCTTTCTTTAATTCCTCTTTTTGTTTCTCTGCTTTTTCTTTTTCTTTCTTATCTACTTTATCTCCAAGTTCTTTTAAAGAGCTTTCTGTTTGGAAAATTACTTGTTCTGCTTCATTTTTCAAATCTGCTTCTTCTTTTCTCTTAGCATCTGCTTCTTTATTTTCCTCTGCTTCTTTTCTCATTCTTTCAATCTCATCATCACTTAAGTTTGTAGATGAAGTAATGGTAATAGATTGTTCTTTTCCAGTTCCTAAATCTTTTGCTTTTACATTGACAATACCATTGGCATCGATATCAAATGTAACTTCGATTTGAGGTACTCCACGAGGTGCAGCAGGAATATTTGTAAGTTGGAAATTACCAAGTG
>CALVJU010000134.1 GCA_944332375.1 uncultured Bacilli bacterium | reverse complement strand
ATAAATATGATTTTGAATTTCCATTATTGATAAAAAATAAAAACTTTTTATACAATTAAAAAAAGCCAAATTTATTATAAAATTCAACTTTTTTCATTTTTTGCCACAAAACTCTTTACACTAACCTTTTTTTGTCCATCGTATGATGGAGATGATTCTAAATATTCCCATACCAAAAAAGAAAGGTTATTCTTTCTTTCCTAGTTCTTTCATCGCATCTTTTCTAGAGAAATTATATCTACCTTTCTTATCTTTTCCTACATATTTGACCATGATTTCATCTCCGACTTTAACGACATCACTTGCTTTTTCTACTCGTTTATAATCTAATTTAGAAACATGTACCATTCCTTCACATCCAGGCCATAATTCTACGAAGCATCCAAAATCTTCTACCTTGGTTACTTTTCCAGTATAAATCTTATCTTCTTCTGGAACTCTTGTGATATTTAAAATCATTTCTTTGGCTTTATCGATAATTTCTTGATCATGGTGATAGATTAATACATGTCCATCATCTTCTAAGTCAATTTTTACGGCATTGCGATCATTGACACTGACAACATGACTTGCGTCTTGAATAATCTTAGTAATGACATCTCCTCCACGTCCAATGACATCTTTAATTTGTTCTGGTAAGATATAGAAATCACAGATCTTAGGAGCATATTTACTTACTTCTTTTCTAGGTTCTGGAATTACAGATTCCATTAAGTCTAGAATTTGCATTCTTGCTTTCTTTGCTTGTTGTAAGGCTTCTGTTAAGATTTCTTTGGTAACTCCTTTGATCTTAATATCCATTTGTAAAGCACAGATACCATTTCTTGTTCCTGCTACTTTGAAATCCATATCTCCCATATGATCTTCTAATCCTTGAATATCTGTTAAAATGGTATAATTTTTCTCATCTTTATCTGTAATTAATCCCATGGCAATACCTGCAACAGGGGCTTTAATTGGTACACCAGCTGCCATTAAAGATAGACATCCTGCACAAATACTTGCTTGACTAGAAGAACCATTACTTTCTAAGATTTCTGATACAACACGAATTGTATATGGGAATACTTCTTCTGATGGAATTACTTGTGATAGAGCTCTTTCTCCTAAAGCTCCATGTCCGATTTCACGTCTTCCAGGAGAACCATATCTACCTGTTTCTCCAACACTAAATTGTGGAAAATTATAGTGTAACATAAATCTTTTTTCATCTTCTAATTCTAATCCATCTAAGATTTGATGTTCTCCAAGTGCACCTAATGTTGTTGTCGCAAGGGCTTGGGTTTGTCCACGGGTAAAGAGTGCAGATCCATGTGTTCTTGCAAGAAGATCAATACTTGCAGATAGGGGTCTAATTTCATCTATTTTACGGCCATCTGGACGAATATGATCTTCGATGATTAATCTTCTTACTTCCATTGCTTCCATGTGTTCTAGGGTACTAGAAACATCTTTTAGAAGGTCTTCTAATTCTTCATGATCTTGATATTGTTCTTCAAAATGAGCAATTGTTTTTTCTTTCACTGCATCTACTGCTTCTTGACGCGCTAATTTCTCTACTACTTGAATTGCTTGTTTCATTTCTTCATAAGCATAATCATGAACTTCTTTTTCTAAGTTTTCATCTATTTTCTTTAATTCAACTTCTACTTTTTCTTTTCCGATCTCTTTTACAATCTCTTCTTCAAAAGAAATTAATTCTTTAATTGCTTCATGACCAAACATCATCGCATCTACCATTGTCTCTTCAGACACTTCTTTACTACCAGATTCTACCATGTTGATCGCATCTTTTGTTCCAGCAACAGTTAAATGAATATCACTTTGTTCTAATTCATCTGGAGTTGGATTAATGACAAATTCTCCATCAATTCTTCCAACTACGACACCAGCAACAGGAGTTGTAAATGGAATATCACTAATTAAGAGCGCTAGAGAAGAACCAAGTAAGGCACTCATCTCTGGAGATGCATCTTGATCAACACTTAGTACTGTATTTACAACTTGTACTTCATTACGAAATCCATCTTCAAAAAGTGGTCGAATCGGACGATCAATTAATCGAGCTGTTAATGTCGCATTCTCTGTAGGTCTACCCTCTCTTTTAATAAATCCACCTGGTATCTTTCCAACAGAATATAATTTTTCCTGATATAAAACAGTAAGTGGGAAAAAATCAACGGTAGAAGCTTTTTTACTCATCACTGCAGCAGATAAAATAGCAGTATCATTAAAACGTACTAAAACTGCTCCATTGGCCTGTTTTGCTAGTTCTCCACTCTCTACAACAATTTTCTTTCCATAAAAATCTTTTTCAAATACTTTCTTCATAATTTCCTCCATCATATAAAAAGACACTAAAAAATAGTGCCTACTGTGATTTATTTTATTTTCTAAGTCCTAATTCTTTTACAATCTTACGGTAACGAGTAACATCGTTTTTAAATAAATAATTTAATAAACTACGTCTTTGTCCTACCTTTTGTAAAAGTCCTCTTTTAGAGTGATAATCATGTGGATGTACTTTAAAATGTTCTGTTAATTCTTTGATTTCCTCTGTAAGAATAGCAATTTGAACTTCTGCAGAACCTGTATCTTTTTCACTTTGAGCGAATTTCTTGATAATTTCTGCTTTCTTTTCTTTTGTTAATGCCATATTCTTTTTCTCCTTTCCCTATATTCGCTTATCCCTAGAGAAAAGTCGGAGACTCTTTCGTCCAAGTGATAAGTACATAATTATTATACGCAATCTAAGTAGAATATGCAAGAGAAAATGTGCAAAGTTTTACTTTTTCTTTCTACGCGTAGATTTTTTTTGTATATTTTTTTCTTTTTTGGCTTCACTTTTTCGCAATATATTCTGAGCGATATTATAACGCTCAACCATTTCCATGTATTGTTCGAGGCCTATATAATCTATATCCTGAAAGTTACTACCATAAGACTCTCCCCAACAGCTACCATGAACAATTCCTCTTTCATGAGCTATCTCATAAGCATGATGAAATCTTTCCTTTAGTTGATTTAATTCTTCTTGGGATGGATGAATTTGCTTATACTCCTCACAGAAAAATTCTCTCAATTCTGGAATTGATTCAAAGCGATTATCTAACCTTTTCAAAACTGCAATTGTCGCTAAAAGGGTATGATAGAAATGTAGTTCTTCTTCATCACCGCTTAAAATATAATTGGACTCATATTCCGTAGGTAAATCAGTTACACCAGCAGATTTATACCATACACAAGCTCCAAACATATTTGTATAAATAACAGAATCTTTCCTATATTTCTCCGCCAAACGAATATCTGGAATAGAACACTGCATAATCTTAGACAATTCTGCATTCAGTCTGTCGTGACCTTTCTTATCCGTATCTTGACTAAATGCATCGATTCCGATTATGTCTCCTCTTGGAACAAAATTATTTACATCTTCAGTGATATCATCAATTAATTTTAAGTATAAATTTCTCCAATCCTTTTCAGTATAAGTATAAAACTTTTCAAGGAATTTTGTTTCCAGTTCATCTTTTTTCCTAGAAACAGATAATTCTCTAACTTTACTTCTTATTACATGAATCCACCAATAAGCAGTCACTTCAATTGAAGATAATTCTATTTTATTCATACATACACATCCTCTTCAAAATATTAAATAAAGATATGTTTCATATTATACATGTTTTCTAAAAAAAAGAAAAGCTTTTTCTAACTTGATGCTTGGAATTCAATTTCAAAAGTAAATTGAATAAACTCTTTTAATCCTTATTCACAAGAACAAATCACTGAAATGATTAACCATATTAATTCTGTACCCAGAGATTTATTTAAAGG
>CALVJU010000133.1 GCA_944332375.1 uncultured Bacilli bacterium | reverse complement strand
TTTTCATCTATCCTTCATTTTTATTTAATTACAATTCGTGTTCAATCTGAGGATGCGAAGAATGTAGAACGAATTCTTTCTAGAACGATGGATTACGAGAAACAAATTCCAGGGGTAATTGGTGATTCTGTGGAATATTTAAGTCCTTTTCCGGAATCGGAATACGAACAGATGAAACTAAGAAAACCACGTTTATTGGAAGATTGGGAGTTTGATTATGAACTTCATTCCGATGATTCTATTCCATTAGAAGATCAAATAGGGGAACTGATCTCTTCTATGAGAACACAGTATTGTAAGAGAAAGTAAGGAAACTGCTTTCTTTTTTTGTCACTTTTTTTCTCTTTTTCGCATAGACTATGGTAGATTGACAAGGTTTTGTTTTTGTGTTAAAATTCTACCAGTTATGGCGCATTATTCTAGTCAATTACTTCTATTAGGAAGACGGGGCTAAAAATCCGTTAAAGAGCATAACTGTGAAACATCTTGTGCTTGCTTCTTACGCCCAGTTTGGGGTGGGTGCTGGATGGTAGGAGATTTGGGCGATCGTAATGGCATACGACCACGACCCATGTTTCTGTGGAGACCTAAGTAAGTCATAAGCCTATACATGAGAACATTGATGGACTTATGACGACTTAGGATGAACCTACTATGCGGGGAAACTTGTGAGTAGTGTAGCTTGTCTTGCGTGATGTTTGGGGATAAAAGAACCACTTTTGTTTTGAATGGCCAACCAAAACAGATAGATTGCTTTTTGAAACAGAGATTGCAAAAGAGAATTACTAATAGAAGGGTTGTCGAGGAAATCTCCTAGGGTGTTTTTTACATAGGATTGCAGTGTACACTCAGTGGTAATCAAGTCATATATTTGGTGACAGTATATCTAAAACTTTAAAGGGGAACCGCAATTTGGTAACGGATTGTAGTTTTAGGGGAAATCCTACTTGACCTAAGGTGCAAAGTTTACTATGTAAATTGCCATGAACGATGTTGATAAGGGGCTTTTGCTCCTTTTATTATTGTGAGGTTTATATGAAGAGGAAAGATGATGATGTAGCTTCTTTGAAGAAAGAAGATCAAAAGAGAAAAGAAAAACGAAAAGAGAAGAGTCGGAAGAATCGAAAATGGATCATAGAAATATTTTTTATGGCGTTTTTGATTTCCTTTGTTTTTTCTTTTGTTTCGGAGACGTTTATCCCAAATTTACCTGTAATATTTGGAATTTTATTGATTGCTCTTTTTATCGCCCTGGGAATTGTGTTTGATATGATTGGGGTTGCGGTGACAGCGAGTGATGAAAAGCCGTTTCATTCGATGAGTTCTAGGAAGGTAAAGGGAGCGAATATTGCGGTTTTGCTTAAGAAGAATGCGGATAAGGTTGGTAGTTTTTGTAACGATGTGATTGGTGATATTTGTGGAGTTGTATCTGGTAGTACAGGGGCATTGATTGCCAGTTCTTGTGCAACAACCTTTGGTTTCAATCCTTTTTTTACTTCGCTTTTTGTCACTGGACTGATTGCGGCAATTACGATTGGTGGGAAAGCGATTGGGAAAGGGGTTGCTTTGAACCAGAGTGATATGATTTTATACCGTGTTGCTAAGTTCCTTTCTATTTTTTATCACCCGAAAAGATAGGGGTGATTTTTTCTTTGTTTTTCTGTATAATGTTGTTGGTGGTTTTATGCAGAGATATTTCGCCCAGAAAAGGGAAGGAAACACATTCCTTTTAAAGGAAGAAGATTATTATCACATTTTTCGTGTGATGCGTGGAAAAGAACTGGATGAGATTGAGGTTGTATTTGAAAATTGTGTTTATTTATGCGTCTTAAAGCAAGTTTCTACAACTCCAAAAATTGAAATCGTAAGAACACTAGAAGTAGGAAAGAAGGAACGAGAGATGATTCTTTGTATTCCTTATTTAAAAGAGACGAAGTTAGATTTTATTTTACAAAAGGGAACGGAAATGGGAGCGACAAAGTTTATTTTTTATCCTGCAAAGTATGGAGTTGTAAAGATCGAGGCTTCGAAGCTTCCTAAAAAGATAGAACGATGGAGTCGGATAGTGAAAGAAGCGAGTGAGCAATCAAAAAGAACAATCATCCCATCCATTACAACCATTTCTCATTTGGAACAGTTAAGCGAACAAAAGGGCGTTAAATTGGTGTGTAGTACGAGAGAAAAACAAAAAACATTGAAAATGTTTTTGCAATCACACCTTAATTGTGATACACTTGTAGTAGTAATTGGTCCTGAGGGAGGACTAGATCAAGGTGAGGAAGAACAACTAAACAGAATGGGATTTTCTAGTGTTTCTTTAGGGAAACGAATCTTAAGGGTGGAGAGTGTCCCGCTTTTTGTTCTGAGTTGTTTGAACTATGAGTTTATGGAGTGATTGGTATGAATGTAATAAATAGTTTTATTCATAGTGAGATATTTTTCTATATTTTGATTGGCTTATTTGTTCTTGTTTTACTTATCTTTGGAATTGTGATTTATATTGAGTGTCGTAAATTAAAGGTGGAGGAAGCAAAGTTAGATATTGACCGTCTAGCAAAAGAAAAACAAGTAAAACCAAGTAGAACAGAATCGACTCCAAAAAGAAAGCTAGAAGATAAAATAGAACTTGCTGTTCCAATTGTAGATGAGGAAGAAGAAGACTTTCGTGAATTAAACCAAAGCGAAGAGGAACAAGAAGAAGCGTTAGGTAATACCACTTCTTTAGAAATTGAAAACTTACTTGCTCGTATGCAAGAAGATTTAGAAGCCAAAGAAAATGAGACCAAAATCGATTTTGAAAAAGAGGAAGAAGAACAAGCTGTGATTAGTTATCATGAATTGATTTCAAGAGCACAGGATCAAAGTAAAATGGATATCGATGATCAAACACCAATTAGTAATCGTGTGTTAGAACAACAGATTCAAAAGAAACAAGAAAAGGAAAAAGAAGAGAAAAAAACAGGATTTCATAACAGTCAATTTATCTCACCGGTATATGGGATTCAAAAAGAGAAAAAAACACTGCCAGATTTAAAAGCAGAATTAAAAGAACTTCGTTTTGATCGTGAAGAAAAAGAAGTATCACAAAATCCAGCAATGACTTATTCTAGAATGGAAGAACATCATACGGTGGAAGATGATCATCAAATCGATGAGAATATTGAATTTTTGGATTCTTTAAAAGAATTTAGAAAGAATTTAGAATAGGTCTATGGCCTATTTTTCTTAAGTTAGGGGGAACTTTATGTTAGTTCGTATTTATACATTAGGTTGTAAGGTCAATACTTATGAATCGAATGCGATGTTAGAGCAATTACAACAACATGGTTATCGACTTGCAGAAGAGCAAGAACCAGCAAATGTTGTGATTATTAATACTTGCAGTGTGACAAACACCGCAAGCAGAAAATCGATGAAGATGATTCATCAAGCAATTCGTAAAAATCCAGAAGCAGTGATTGTCGTTTGTGGATGTATGAGCCAAGTAGAACAAGAAGAAATAAAAGCAACAGATGGAGTTCATATTGTCTTAGGAAATTATGGGAAAAGTAAGATTTATGACTATATTTCCGAGTATTTACAAACCCATCAGAAAAAGATGGATATTCGTAGTTTAGAACAGATTCCATTTGAAAGTATGAGATTATCGCACTTTTATCACACCAGAGCTTTTGTGAAGATTCAAGATGGCTGTGAAAATTTCTGTAGTTATTGTATTATTCCTTATACAAGGGGTACAGTAAGAAGTAGGAAGAAAGAAGAAATTTTAAAAGAAGCAGAAGAACTAATTCAAGATGGGCATCATGAGATTGTCTTGACTGGAATTCATACAGGACACTATGGTAGTGATTTGAAAGACTATCACTTTAGTGATCTATTAAAAGAGTTATTACAGTTAAAAGGATTAGAACGTTTACGTATTTCTTCCATTGAGATGAATGAGATTACCGAAGAAGTGATTGCTTTAATGAAAGATAATCCTATTTTGGTAGATCATATGCATATTCCATTACAAAGCGGAAGTGATAAAATCTTAAAATTGATGAATCGCAAGTACAACTTAAAAGAATTTGAAGAGAAACTAAAAGAGATTCGTAGGGTAAGACCAGAAATGTCAATTACAACTGATGTGATTGTCGGTTTCCCGGAAGAGACAGAAAAAGAGTTTACAGAAACAATAGAAACCGTAAAGAAGTTTGCTTTTTCTAAAATTCATGTGTTCCCATATTCTAGAAGAAAAGGAACCAAAGCAGATGCGATGGATCATCAAGTAGATGAGAAAGTAAAAAAAGAGAGAACAAGAAGATTGATTGCAGTTTCTAACGAATTAGAATCAAAGTATCGTAAACAGTTCTTAGGTCGTACCTTATCTGTGATTGTTGAGACTTATAAAGATGGATATTTGATGGGACATACCGGAAATTATTTGTTTGTCAAAGTCAAGGGAAAAGAAGACCTTCTTCATCAAACCATTCCTGTTCGTTTAGAACAAGAAATAGAAAATGGTTTCATTGGATCCTTGGCGGATTGAGGAAAGTTGTGTTAAAATAAAAAGAGAAAAGGGGTAGTCTATGAAAATAAGTATCATTATTGCTCTGGAAAAGAATCCAGAATTGTGTCTTGATTTGTTAGGAAGTATTCAAAAACAGACGGTAGCGAATTATGAAGTCTTATTTACTTGTTCGAAAGAAAATGGAGAAGTCATTGCGAAAATGACTCCCTATTTGAGTAATCAGATTTTACTTGTTACAGGAGAAGGAAAAGATATCGCATCTCTTCGTAATCTTGGATTCAAACATGCCCGTGGTGAATATATCTTGTTTTTAGAAGACGCTTATCAAGTAGATCCAAACTTTGTAGAACAGCTTATGGAAACAGAAAAAGATAATCCTGGTGTAGATATCATCCGTTATCAACAAAAACTTGTCAATGCGGAAAATCAAGTAACACGTCGTGTATTTGATATCGCTTTTTCTAAATTACCAGGAACCCAAGCACTTCGTACATTAAAAAATGGTGAATATTTAGAACCTATTTATCTATATGCTTTTCGTACGCAATATTTAAAAGAAAAAGAATTACAGTTTCAAGAGGGAAAAGGAGAGTATGACTTTGGATTTGTACCATTAGCGCTTTTCCTAGCAAATTCTGTTGTTAGTATTTCTTATCCTGGTGTGTACTATAAAGAAAAAGAGAAATCGCTTACCACTCATCAAGTATATGATACCTTATTTCAATATGACGTTATGAAAAAAAGAGTGATAGAAGAGGAACATATCGATATCACAAGTAAAAAAATATTCTTTGACTATATCTCTTATCAATTGATCTTAAAAGGAACCAAACTTCCAATTGATCAAATACCAGCTTATGCGGAAGAAGTAAAAAAGAAAGATGTCGTTCGTGACTTACGTGCTACATCCATTTCCAATATGCTGATAAAAGCCAAAATTGAAAGAGATATGAGTTCCTTTATCAAAAAAGAAAAATCAAAAATGAAATAGGTGATCCCATGTTAGTTTCTATTGTTGTATTATGCCATGATGAACGTGTCAATGACTTTGACAAGAAATTGAGAGAACGTCTCAAAAAAGTTGATTTCGATTATGAAATCATCTATGTTTTTCAGACACATTATGTCTATTTAGAACAACGTCCGAAAAATCATGCGAAATTTGTCTGTGTCAAACATTTCTTACAAACAAGAAAAGAAACAGAAAAAGTCTATGATGCGATCGAAGGAGAATATGTCGCAATCTTATCTCCTGCTTTAACCAATAGTATTTATTATATGTTAGAAGGACTTACATTTTTAAAAGAGAAAAAGTATGATATGGTCACCATGATGGATGGTGTCCTAGCACATTCCTTCTTTACAAAATTATCTTGTAAAATCCATCAGTTGATTCACTATAAAAAAATCTGTTATATCTTAAAAAAGGATGTCATCAAAGCATGGCTATCAAAACAAAATTTAACCTCTATGACAAGTTATTATCTACCTTATGAAGAAATTCCCAAAAAGAATTGACATTCTTTTTTTTGTGCGATATACTGTTTTTAGTAGTAATGATTACTACTTGTGAGGTGAGACATGCGTTATTCCAAACAAAGAGAATCGATCTTAGAAGTCGTAAATCAGAGTTCTAATCATCCTACGGCAGAGATGATCTACTGGGAAGTTAAAAAACAAATACCAAATATTAGTCTCGGTACTGTTTATCGCAATCTGAATGCTTTAGTAGATGCTTCTTTGATTAAACGAATTCACATTCAAGATGTTGATCATTATGATCATCGTAAAGATGAACACTATCATTTTTGTTGTAGAGAATGTCAAACGTTATATGATTTAGAAGCAACAGACATCAAGAATTTAATTCAAAAAGTAGAAAAGAAAGAACAAGTAAAGATTGACGACTACGAAATTCTTTTTTATGGAACATGCATGCACTGTATGAAGAAAGGATTGAGAGAATGGAATTAAAAGGAAGTAAAACAGAACAAAACTTAATGACTGCT
>CALVJU010000132.1 GCA_944332375.1 uncultured Bacilli bacterium | reverse complement strand
CGCTTTTCCAGATACTTGCTGGATCATTGTCATGATCTTTCATAAGATATTGAATTAATTCTTTACTTTGTAATTCAGACCCGATAATTGGCTCGAAGGTAGATTCTACATCAACACGAATCATATGAATTGATGGCGCTACTGCTTTTAATTTCACCCCATAACGACTACCTTGTTTAATAATTTCTGGAGTAGATAATTTCATATCTTGTAATGTTGGTGTAGCAACTCCATAACCTGTTTGTTTTACCATAGCAAGTGCATCTTTGACTTGATCGTATTCTTTTTTTGCGATTTGATATTCTTGGAATAGTGATAGAAGTGCTGATTTCGATGTGATATCAACACCAATAATTTCTTTTAATACAACTCCATATAGATCATTTGGACAGTCCAGAGTCAGTGTGATAACACCTGTTTCTGTATTTACATCAGAGAGATAAGCACGTTTGATATATTCACAGTCTTGGAATGGTGTGATGATTTTATCTACATCTTTTAATTTATCAATATCAATCACACTTTCTCTTATTTTTTCCACATAAATTTTCTTTAACCAATGCTCTTTTGATAAACATCCAATCCATTCTGGCATGTTAATATTCACTTCGGCAACTGGGAATTCATAGAGGGCTTCTCGTAAGATGTTATAAATATCTCTTTCTGTCATATTTTCTACACTAATTGGTAATACTGGTACTTCATAAGCTTCTGTTAGTTTTTCACTCAAGCGTTCTGTTTCTGGTAACATTGGATGGGTAGAATTTAAGATGACAATGAATGGTTTTCCCATTTCTTTTAATTCTGAAACAACTCTTTCTTCTGCTTCTACATAATCATTACGTGTTAATTCTCCAATAGATCCATCTGTTGTCACTACAATTCCAATTGTTGAATGATCTTTGATTACTTTTTCTGTTCCAATTTCAGCTGCCTCTACAAAAGGAATTTGTTCATCATACCATGGTGTTTTTACCATTCTAGGCCCATTCTCGTCCTCATAACCTTTTGCATTTGGAATCACATACCCAACACAATCTACAAGTCTAATTTTCGCTTCTACTTCATCAATATGAATCGTAGCTGCTTGACTTGGAACAAACTTTGGTTCTGTCGTCATGATTGTTTTCCCTTGAGCACTTTGTGGAATCTCATCTAGCGCTCTTTTCTTTTCATACTCATCTTCGATGTTCGGGACAACTAATGTTTCTATTACTTTTTTTATAAAAGTGGACTTTCCAGTTCGAACTGCCCCAACAACACCTAAGTAAATATCACCACCTGTACGGGTACTGATACTTTTCATAATTTCATTTTTTTCCATTCAATCCCTACTTTCTCTTTCAATTAACTATATGAGAAAAAGTAAAGAATATACAAAAAAAGAATGAAAATTCATTCTTTTATGCTCCATCAGCAGATGCATTTCTACTAATCTGTAGATTAAATGTAATATTTCCTCCAGATGCATTGTTTTCACAGTCAACATCTTGTCCTTCAACCCAGAAATATACCCTAATCTTAGTAACACCTTTACTAAGATTTACTAATTCTTTGTATTCAGAAAAACCTACTTCTGTTTGAATTTTTGGAGTCACAGCTTGAAAATAAGTGCCAGCCTCAGTAGCATTTGCATTACCAAGAGTAATTCCTTGTTCAGTGCCAAAACCTAGTTTAATACCGTCATATGCAACCGGATCGTTTCCAGTACCAGCTACTAAATCACCATTTCCATAAGTATCACGAGCATTCGCTACACCGTATGAAGTATGGGCATCCATATTTGGTTCCCAAATTGTAACTGGTGCAGCTACTCCAGCATTTAAGTCTTGAATATTTTCAATATCATCATCACTAGTTGTATTTCCTAATACTGCAAACGCAACTCTAGTCGCATTTTTTAGTCCATTATCTTGATCATCAGCAAATGTAATTCCTGAATTTGTTGTTAAATAAACTGGACCAGCAGTTTCTGTACGTAAGAACATATCATATACAACATAATTTCCTGTTGTTCCATTCGCATCTTTTTCTTTTGTTGCAGCTAATACGAAATTACCACTGTCTTCATCTGAATTTACTTCTCCTAAGAACATTTCCATTGTTCCATCAGCATTCATAATTCCTGCAGAAGATACAGGTACCATTTGTGTTGGAAGTTGGTTCTTAGCATCCGCATAAGTGCCACTTGCACTCGTAATATCTGTTGTCGTCAAAATGGATTTCCAGTTTTGTCCATCAGCGGAAATTTGTAACCCACTTTGTGTAGCAACGTTTACATCAATAGGATTTACCGCAACTGTTTGATTTGCTGTAAACCATGCGTATGTTGATGTACCTAAAAAGATTCCTGTTCCCACTAATAAAAGAAGGGATAACAACAGTCGTCTTTTTTTTGCTTGTTCTTTTTTCTTTTTATTTTTTTTCATATACACATCCCTACCTATTCTAACTATCATTATTCTATCATAAGTGTTTTCCACACCGCAACATATTTCGTCATTTTTTTTATAATTTTACACTTGTTGTGTATTGATCACTACTTCCACACTATCAATCAAATCTTGATATGCTTCTTCATTGTAACTAGATGGAAATGTAACAACTAGTTGATAATGGTCAGTTTTCTCAACAGTTTGTTGAAAGTTCTGTGCTGGAGTTTGAAAACGAAAGAAATACATTCCATCTTCATCTTGAAAAATTTCTTTATTATTAAAATCATTGGTTTCACTATTATTTAAATATATTTTGTATTCTACTGGAATATTGGTTGTTGTAATGAGTTCTAATTGATACTCTAAGTCCACTTCACTTACAGTTCCATCTTCGCTGAAATTAGATACATCAATATTAAAAATATAATCATTCCCATCTGGCTTTACATCAAACATTTTTAAACTTTGTGTTTCTGTCGTAGGATTTATGATATAGAATGCAATTTCTCCAACCGCAACTCCATCTCCATTGGATTCAAATCTAGCCATAGCAACTCTAGTAATACTTAATAAAATGAAAATAGCAATGACTGCAATGGTAATTCGATTAAAAGAAATAAATTTTTTCTTATCAATCATTTCCATCATCCTTCTTCATTTTAATTCCAGAGTAATAAATACCAAAATCATCATCCTTAGATAAATGCTTTTTCCCTGTATATGAGAACGCTAATGAAAACAAGAATAAAGTAACACATACCATAGCAATGATCTTTGGTGTCGTAATAACTTTAAACCAAACACCATAATTTGGTAATATTTTTACTACTTTTCCTATCACTTGGTCTTTTAATATTGCTTGGTCTTCTGCATTATTTGCATCCCCTTTAGCAATATATCCAGAATCATTGACAGAAATAACACGATGGGTTACAAAGTCATCTCCATCTTCATAAGTAATAATGTCTCCCTCTTGAATATCATCTGTTAATTTTACAATAATCAAATCATTGGTTGTAATGGCAGGGGCCATACTATTACTACCAATTTGAAAAAATGTATATGAGAAAAAGTTAACATATTTGTGTGATAATACTTGAATACTAATAAATGTATATAAACAAAAAACTAAAATAACCCCTAGTATTGCGAATAAAACATTCCCAACTATTTTAGCAATTTTATAAATCATTTCTTGTTTCATATGATCACCACACTTTTTACTCTATCCAATATACTGTTGAAAATGAATTGTAATGGGAATGGTAAATGTACTATCAGGGTCCATTCCTAAAGTTGAATCACTCTCATTATATTGTTCATCCCATTGCCAATGAAAAATCACTCGAATGGTATCTCTTTTTCCCTCTTCAATCTCATTCAATGTCATAGTACGACTGTAGGTATCCTCGATTTGTGTCAATTGAATTCCATTCAAGCCAAGCACTTGATCTACTGTAATTTGTTCTAGTTGATTTTCACTCATATCAATTTTTAATTGATATGTAAACGAAACTTCTGTATCTGTTGGATCAATAATCAAGTCAAATGTTCCTGTACAACCAGGAGCAAACTGATTTGTCGGATTTCCAAAACGATCTGTATATGAAATTTGATCAATATAAAACGTATGATCTTCTGCATTCATATCATAATCGTTTACCAATATGTGCCATTTTGCGATATCTAAATCACTTTCCTCAGTTACTTTTGTTTCAAAAACACCAAAACTCGTCATAATTTGCACTATCGTGAGACCGAAAAATAAGACAGTAAGGAAGATGAGTACTTTTTTCATTCCTCATCTTCTTCAATTGGTGTCTTAATCTCAATAATCACACGATAAAGTTCATATAAGAATAATATGAGTGTTGGCAAAATGACTAAAATTAGAAAACCAAAACGAGATTCTAATACTGACAATACTTGTCCAAGTCCTGCATATTTCTTTGCTGTTTCTGTTTTTCCAATCAAACTTTCACTAGAAATATCATGGCTATTATTAATCGTAAATGTACTTTCTTCTGTTGTCACTGATGTTACATTTGTTACTGTTCCATAACGAATTTGAGGAATTCCATTGGTAACTTCATAAAAGAATATTTGGTCATTTACTGCAATTTCATTTAATTCATTCTTTTTGAAAAGTACCAAATCTCCATCCTCGTACATATCTGAATTTTCATCAATTAAAATAAAACTATAACCAAACATTTCTGTTACCTTATATTTGTTGTAACAAAGTAAACAAGCAGTTACAAGTATGATTACTGCAAAATAACATACTCCAATGATTCCTAAAATAACTTTTAAAACTTTCTTCATATTCCTACTCCTTTATGTTCATTTTATCATATTTTTTCAATTTTTAAATCGCTTTCTGATGATTTTCCATCATCTTTAATATTTTGTTGTTATTATCTAATGTTTCAAGTGATATATTCATATTCTTCAACTGATAATAAATAATCAATTTTCGTAAATCACTCATACAATTGTCTAAATTAGCAGGTTCTAACATTGCTTCTGTCATCTGTACCCCTAATAATCGATAATTAGATATTACAACATCACTTATTTTTAATGAATCTACCAAAGTGATATTATTTATCATTGTATTATCTGGATCTAAAATAAAATAAGCAAATTCTTTTTGTTGTTGATCTATTTCTTGAAAGGTCAATTGAGCATTTTTTTCTAAACAAGCATCTGCAAAGAAACTATAATACTGATTCAATAACAAAAATGCTTTAAAGATCGTAGAATTATCTTTCATGTTCTTTTTTAAAACATATTGGAACATCAAGTGATCTATTTCTTGATATTGTTCGTGAATTTCTTGAATCACTTGATTAATTTCTGGTTCTAACTCATCTACTTTTGTTTTTGTTGCCGAATGAGTCGACTTTTTGTTTAACTTAAATAATTTCTTTTCCAACTCTTGAATTTTCTTCATCTGTTTAGAAAAAGCATCTTTTTCTTGTGGATCTTGATATAATTTTTTCATCTTTTGAATAAAAGAATCATATTTTAAACACTTCTGATATTCTTCCAACGAATGAAGTAATTTGATGGTATCCTGCATAATTTCTTCATCACTTTTATTATTTCTGCTCTCCCCAAAGTAAGTAGTTAGTAAGGAGTCCATTTTATCCATAGAATAATCTTCTACGTGATATTCTCCTTTTGTAAAGCGATATAATAAATTGTTTTTATCCTCTAGTTTTGTCTTTTCTAGTTTTCTTCTTAAAAATGCATAATCATCAATTAAGTTTTTCTCTCCTTTTTCAAAGTGAGATAATAATTCATGTGTCACTTTAGTTACATATTTTTCTAACTGTTTTTGATGTTTTACATATAAGTGTCTCATGTTTAATTCTAATTCTAAGATGAGATGAGGATCTTTCCAATAGATTTCTTCAAATTTCTTTTCTACTGCACTGTGATCTGAAGCCGATTTGGAAAAAAAGAACTCCATATACCATTGAACAAATTTTGTATATCCAAAGTCTTTGCTTTCCAATGGGATCCCTGCTTTGTGAAAGACTGCAATCATCCTTCTTAAATTTTGATTAATCTGTTTTAGATTATTGACTTGATTGTGAGATAAATAATAAATATTTTTATCTAATTTTAATTTCTCATAAGCGGTTGAGAGATTGTTTGTATATGACATTGCTTTGGAAAGTTCTATAAATACACTTTCATAGTCATCATAATGACTTTCTTCTAATTCTTGATATGGTTTTACTCTATTTTCTAATTCTTGATAAATTTCATTTAATTCTTCTTGATAATGAGCGATTTCTTTTTCAATTTCAGTCAGAAATTTCTTTCGATTCTTACTATTATTGGTGGGAAGACTTTGAAAGACTTCTTTACTCAAATTAATTTCAGTACTAATTTTTTCCTTCATCGTTTTTTTCCACTTCTTTCTTCTTTGTCTCTAACTGTTTTAAGTAATCTAAAATCAACTCATAACAAGCAATTAATTCTTTTGTATCTACTGTTTCTACTTTCATAAGACCTCCTATTTTATTATGACATATTCCATACAATCTCCTATATAAGTATCTCCATCATATAACTTTAATACAATTTTATAAGTTCCGCTTATTAGATTCTCTTTTAAATAGAGGAATTTATCAATATCTCCGGTTGGATTTTCTTCTAGCATATATTCATTTTCACCAGTACTTACTAGATTATTAGAAACATAATCCAACAAATTCACCGTTGTATACTCTGTATCATAAATATTATCATAATTTCTACGTTGTAGGCTTATTCTAATGTTTGGATTTTCTAAATTAGACGAATACTTGACATGTAGGATCATCGCATTATTATTCTCTCTTGTAAATCCTGTATCTTTATCAATAATCATATGTTTATCATCTAGTGATACATCCAGACCATATCGACTATTAATAATCTGGAATGGAATTTCTACATAGTCAGATGGAGTTGTTCCAAAGTAAATTCCATCAGGAGAACCAAATGATTCAATCCGCATGATATAAGATCCTGTCGCCAAATTGACTTGCCCTGTATTCACTTTGATACGACTAAATACATTTGCTACTTTATCTGCTAATGGAATACGAATACTTCCATCCATACGAGGATAATACGTAATACCGTCTAATTCATAACTGAGACCTAATAAACTACTGTTATTTAACTGGTTTCCAAGTGCATCATAAATTGTAATATAAATACCTAACCTCTTATCAAAGTAAGTTGTATCCATTACGTTCGCACCACTGACACTTGATTGAAGAAAATTCGTTGTAACATCCAAATTCACTTGATCTCCAATATAAATTTGGGAACTACTTAATGTACCATTTACATCAATCGTAGCTTCCTGATTATCATACAAATTATAAGTTAGATTCGCATGTTGAATTCCTAGAACACTGATTAAAGTTTGATCATCATCATTTCTTAGCTCAATGAGTAATGAGTTTCCAACTTGATCTCCTTCTATATTGGTATCACCAAAATCAACAATAAATATGAACTCTTCTTGTATGATTCCTATATCTTCATCATAATAGTTCTGCATGTTTTCCCATTCGTGATAATTATTGTCTGTACTAGTTGATCCCATTTTAATAAAATCACTAAAGTAATAAGAACTCTCACCATACTGTTGATACTCTGTAGTTGCTCTTTGAACATCCTCCTCATCAATAACATGATAATAATACGTTGGAGTGGTGGCAAGATCAATCATTGTAATTTTGGTATTGAGTGGAAGAACATAATTAGATACTAATGCATGTTGATATCCCTCTTGATAATACGGCTTTTCTGTTTCCATATAAAGAGAATAATATGCACTTAATTCAGACTTATTTGTAATATTCGTCTGTGTAGAAGCAAATAAATCATATTTTTCTCCAGAGGTCATTGCTCCTTCATATTCATTGTTACTGTAAAGTGCTGTATTAATTGTAACATTAATGTTAATTCTGGTTACTTCATTATTAATCTCATCAATTGGTTTGATCTCTAAAAGAGAAATTACAACGGTTCCTAGTTCCTTTTGCTCTGTTAAGTTTTTAGAATGATATAAATAAAAGATAAAACTTGGTACTGCACTTGAATTTTCTACCTGGTAATTGGTATTTCCTACCATCGGATTTTCTTCATCTGTTCGGAAGTTCGTCGATCCTTTGGTTACAAATCCACTATTAGAAGCTTCCATACTAAGTCCCATGATTTGATCTGCGGTACCATCTTGATTTACTCTTTCAATGGTATCAGGATCTACTAATTGAAATCCTTCTTCCAAATTTTGATAGTTAAATCCTAAAATTTCAAATTGAGTATTTGCTCCTACTGAAGTCACGAGAGGTAGTTCATAAGTACCTAGTGTTGCATACTTAGAAGCAGTTAAAGTCAGTTCATAAGTTGTAACAGTTTCTCCAATGACCCACATATAATAACTTGCATCACTTGGGGTTGGTTCAATGTATTTGACCTCGACAACACCTTCTTGCTCTTCATTTTCATAATTACTATAAAAACCATCTTTTGTAATATCATGATTGGTATTATGAAGTCCTAATACATAACTACCAGAAGTAAATGCATAGAATTCTCCAGAGGCAACTGTATCTCCCGCTTCATATTTTTTATCATAAAATGCAGTAAGAACACGATCATTACGATCAAGTTGATACATTCCAAAGAAGGTCATACCGCTGACTTCTCCATAACTCGTCACTGCTTCATTCGTAGCAATGTTCATATTTTTTCCTTCTAACATATAAACACGATTATTGACATTTTTCGTCACAGTTCCATCATCGGCAATCGTTACGGTAGCTTTTTCTTCTTGATCACCATCGATTTTTAAGCTATTCCATTTCTCTAGTAAGTTGGTACCATTATCTAAGAATAAAGTACTATCATTCGCAATCTTTAACTCTTTGACACGACTAATACTAAACTCTGTTGTAGAAAATTCATTTGTTCTATCGGTTGTTCCTGCTAATTTGATTACAGAATTTTTTAATGTGACAATATCAGCTCTTTGGATGGAAATATTTTCTTGATAGTTTTCAAATGTTCCATAATTTGAAATGTCGATATAACTATATCCTTCCGTACTAGATGCATTTCCACTTCCAAAAATAGAACCTTTAATATAAAATTCGTCATAATTCGCACCATCAATCTGAATATCGATTCCTTTTGTAACACTAATAAATGAATAATCATAGTTTGGATCTCCACTGGCGTTGGCTTCTCCTCCACCAAAGACGGTTCCATCAATACGAATTGGTGAAGTAATTAATGAATCATCAAATGCACCGATGTTTAAATCTACTGTTCCATATAATACCGCTGTATTTGCTCCTCCATAGACATTTCCATGAATTGTCGCACCTGCAATATCTACTTTACTAACGGATTGATTGGTTTCTTCTAATCCTGTATTAGCAGCGTTTCCACCACCAAAGACATGTTGATCGACAACGGTTTGGTTTTCTACTTGTAATGTGGTGTTGCCATGAACAACAGCTGTGTTTCCATTTCCTCCGGCATAAATACTTCCAGAAATGGTAGCGTTAGAAA
>CALVJU010000131.1 GCA_944332375.1 uncultured Bacilli bacterium | reverse complement strand
ATAGTTGTAATAATAGATCCTTGTCTTACCATGTAATAAACAAGACTTTCATTAACGAAAACAACTTTCTTTGCATTAATATAAATCAAAAGTAAAAACATCATATCATCTAAAATTCTAGGTGGATGTTCTAAATCAGCTTGTTTCTTTAACAATTCTGCTTTATAAATTTTATTCCATGGAGCACCATTTAATTCTAATAATCCTCCTGGATTTTCTTCAATATCGATGACTTTTGTTTCTTTCTTACACATTTCTCTAGAATACAATTTTCCTGTATCTAAATCAATTCTATCAAATCCACAGACTGCAATATCTGCTTTTTCTTTTTTTGCTTTTTTGTATAATTTTTCCGCATAAGTTAAATCTACATAATCATCACTATCAACAAATCCGATAAATTCTCCAGTTGCCTTTTGAATTCCGTCTTTGCGTCCTCTCCAAACGCCTTCATTCTTTTTATCAATGATTACAATTTTATCTTTATATTTCTTTTGATATTCTTTTAAAATATCAATACAATGGTCTGGAGAGCCATCATTGATACATATGATCTCAATATCTTTTAATGTCTGATGAACTAAAGAATCAAGACATCTTGGTAAATACTCTTCTACTTTATAACAAGGGACAATGATACTTAATTTTTTTTGCTTTGCCATATTATTTTACTCCTTTAATCTCTTCATACAAATCTAATGCTTTTAAAACAACTGCATCCATATTATAGTATTTATATTCTGCTAATCTTCCACATAAATAAAAATTAGGAATTTCTTTTACACTATCATAATACTTCTGATATAAATTTAAATTTTTCTCATTAAATATTGCATAATATGGGACATGATCTGGATTTTTATAATCATAAGTTAATGGATATTCTTTTAAAATTGTCGTATGATCTTTTACAATTTGATTTGATAAATATTTAAACTCTGTGATTCTTGTAAATTTCTCATCATTTGGATAATTAACAACACTATTTGGTTGATAATAATTTTCTTCTTTATTTTCAAATACTAAATTTAAAGAACGATAATCTAATGGTCCATAACTATAATTTAATAATTCATCCAGTGCTCCACTATAAATAACAATCCCTTGATATTCTTCTTTGTTAAAATAAATTTTCTTGGTTTCTGTATCAACGCTGATTACTTCTTTAGCATCAGTAGATAATTTCACTTCAATGTTTTTATGATTCAACATATTTTCAAAGATCTCATTATAACCATTTTTTGGCATATATTGATAAGTGTCTTGAAAATATCTATCATCATATCCCAACAAAACAGGAACACGATTAATAACAGAAGTATCTACTTCTTCAATAGGAATATTCCATTGCTTTGCAGTATAATGGACAAATACTTTTTCATAAACAAATTGTCCAAAACGTTTTATTGTCTCATCTTGATTATCTAATAAATCTAGAATAGAAACTTTTTTTGTATCAGGATAAGCTTTTAACAATTTCTCCTTAATTTCATTTGCTTCTTTTTCATCGAATAAAATTTCTAAAGATTTAAAGTTAAATGGAATTGGTACAAAGTTTCCATCAATATATCCTACTACACGATGTTCATAAAAGAAAAATCCTGCAAATTGTTTTAAATAGTCTAATACTTTTTTTGAATTGGTGTGAAAAATATGTGGGCCATATAAATGAACTCTCACTCCATTTTCCATCGTTTTTTCATACATATTTCCACCAATATGATCTCTTTTCTCAACAACTAATACTTTTTTGTTATCTTCTGCAAATTGACGAGCTAGAACACTTCCCGCAAATCCTGCACCAATAATAATTACATCATATTTCATTTTACCTTAACTCCCTCTATTTTTTTGATAAATCTATTATAATATATATATGTTATAATAAATTGCACAAACATCACAATTAAATATGTTAAAGATGCTCCCAACACTTTAAATTGATTGATTAATACGATTCCTAACACCGTGGACAAAATAGAACTAAAAATATAAATGTACATCTGTATATAATTTTTATTCAATATTGTCAGTCCGGATGATATAACAGCAATTAATGCCACAAAAATAGATCCTAAAATGATAATTAATAAATCCGTTTTATATTTTGATAATTCAATACCATATATAAGATTCAATACAGGTATTCCAAGAATATAAGCACCTATAATGCATAAAATTCCAAGGAAACATATTACTGCTATAATTTTCAAAAGAGTTCTCCTGAATTCATTATATTTTTTTCGTTTAAACAAATCCGTTAATGGAACGATATATGGATTAATAATATACTGTGCACATAAACTTAATACCGTTCCCGGCATTAAAATAATTCCGTATATATTTTGTAATGTAGCATCACTAACAAAATCCAAAATATATTTTGTAGAATTTATTAAATAAATATTTAAAAAAGAAAATACAAAAACAGGAAAACTATTTTTTAAAATAGAAATGGCATTATGAAAACTATATTCTTTGCCAATATATTTTCTTGTGTTTTTTAAATCGTATAGTAAAAATAAAACCAAATTAACAAATACAATTGTAACACAAGAAAGAATCATGTCTTTTGTTACATAATCAACAATCATGAATAATATAAGAGCAACTATTCCCTTTATGAACAATGAGAATCCAGCCTTATATAAGAATCCCTCTTTCTGAAGAATCCCTAAGAAAACATCCGCAAAAGCCTCTATCAACCTATACAAACAAAGCAAAATAATCACAATAGATTTTGTCGTGTCATATTGAAATATCATTACTGTTATGACTGTTATAATAAACATCATAACACATGATATAGCACGGCTAACAATGTAATCTTTATTTTTATATTTACCACTAACATCAGATACTTGATAAGTTCTCGTATAGAATAATCCAATAATATAAAATAAACAAATTAAGGAATAAGCATATGTAAATACACCACCTGCAAATTCTCCATTAATACGATTAACAATAATTAAAAAGAAAAGCGAATTAAATGCATTAATAGTTAGCCCTAAAACATTCCAGATAAAATCTTTCTTTTTGTTTATACTAACATCCATTAGCAATCACCTTTTTGAGTTCTTATCTTCTTCAACTTTTGCCTTTAAAATTGAAACCTGTTGACCTAACTCTATAATTTTTTCTTGTTGCGCTGAAATTCTTTTACTATTTCTAAAAATCATTGCAACCAAGAAAATAATACAAAGAACAAAAAACAATGATGGCGGATAATTTACACCAATTAATTTTGCTATATAATCAATAGAATATGGAAAGATTGCGAGTAATAACATTACAAAAGATGCAACCATCCACCAAAAACTTTCGCTAATAGAAAATTTCTTTTTTCTTACATTAACAAAAACAAATATCATGCAAAATATAGCAATAATGATAAAATAAATGTTATTCATCTGTCTTCACCTTCTTTTTTGGACAAGTAATTAAAATGAAAAATATATTATAAAACATTTGAATCATGTATTTGATTGGCTTTATAATTCCACCATGCATGCTCTCTCCTGCATCTCTCAATCGCATTTTTGCAGGAATCTCTTCCACTGTATAACCACTTCTCAACATTTCAATAATTAAATTTGCATCCGGAAATTCCGGATAATTTCCCATTTTCGCATATCTTTCAATGACACGACGATTTAAACATTGAAATCCTGATAAAGGATCTGCAATTCTTTTATGACAAAAAATTTTAATGATCTTTTCAAAAAGTTTTGTTCCTACTCTTCTAAAGAATGGGCATGGATAACCCAAATCCTTTAAATAACGAGAACCAATCACAATATCACATTTTGTTTCTTTTGCATGTTTGTATAACTTTTCAGCTTCTTTTGCAACATGTTGTCCATCAGCATCAAACTGTATTACATAATCATATCCATTTTCGCACGCATACTTGATTCCTGTCTGTACTGCCATCGCATATCTCATGTTAAATACATTTGAAATACAATGAACATTGTTTTTTCTTACAATCTCTTCCGTATGGTCTTTCGAACAGTCATTAATTACAAGTATATCTGCATAATGAACATCCCTTTTTATTTCTTTTAAAACTTTTTCAATATTTTCTTCCTCATTATAGGCGGGAATAACAAATAACACCTTATCTTTCTTCATTCTTATCACCACACTTATTATATAATAAATAATGATACTTATCAACCAATTTTCATAGAAAAAACAAGGCTGTTTACCTTGTTTATAGATAAAAACCATTAATAATTGTGAAAAACGATACTCCGAAAGTCACAATAACTACAATTGCATACAACATTTCTTTTCTTTTAATATTTATTTTTACCAAATTATTCGACAAAGCAAATGCAAATAAAATTGTCATTGGAATAAAATATCTTGACTGTAATCCTGCAACAATTGTAGAATGAATTGTTGTCATATTAAAGCTAAACATTGCCGAAGCATATATAATTCCCCATGACAGAACAGCAATCGCAATCATTATTATCCTATCTCTAACTGCCAAAACATTTTTTTCTTTATTATCAAAAAATACTAACAATGTATAAATAAAATAGATAATATATGAAAATAGATAATCGTAAAAAATAGTTGACCAACCAAATAAATTAAGTTGTCCTGTTATCAAATCCAAAGAAAGTCTCTGGTAAATAGTTGATAAACATATCTTCACAATTGTCAAAGGATGGGATAATGCATACTTGATTGTCATTCCATCTTCAATTGTTGTACCTATTGTTGTCGTTGTTAAATACTTCGCAAAGGTCAATCCTATACACAGAACAAGTGGAAGTAACTTGAATAATATTGCAATTTTCCTAGAACTAAATTTTTCATTCGGAATCAACCACATTAAGCCTAGGAAAACAAAATAACCAGGTTTACACATTCCTAAAAATATACTTAATATCAAAATCAACGTAATACTCTTTTTAGAAACTTTTCTTTCCGATCCATACGCTTGATTTAAAATAACTGCAATTAATAGAAACAAAACACTTAACGTCAAACTGTCTTGACATATACCACTCACTTGTTGAATTGTTATTGGAAATAACAACATTAAAAAGTACAATTTTTTAAAGCATGGAATGATTTTTAATGCAAAATATCCACAAATAATAAAGATAAATGCATTCATGACTCTACATAACAATGCTGTTAATGTAATTGGAGAATTCATGAAAGAAGCTAATTTAATTACAAGTGCATCTGGTAAATATGCAAATGAATTCAAGTAATAAGTGTTAGCAAATCCAACCGATAATCTTTCATCACTATCAATATTTGTTGTCATATCTACATAATACTCTCTAAATGAAGTCTTGTAATTTGCATCATGTAATGCAAAAGTATATTTAGTAGATATATTATAATCTTCACTTGATAATTCATAACGTGGCTTATTATCTACCATTAACACATTTTCACTATCAAAAACACTTGCGGCTTTAATATAATGTGAAAACTCATCTGGGACGTGAAATGGTGGTAACAAAATTGCCATATTAACACATAGAATTGTTGCAAATAAAGCAAAAATGATGTGT
>CALVJU010000130.1 GCA_944332375.1 uncultured Bacilli bacterium | reverse complement strand
GTCATTGATAATAATAGTAGAAAGATAATTCCTCCACCTGTACAGCAGAGCATCATCATTGTTTTCTTTTCCATCTTTTCCAAACGGTCTTTATACTTTTGTTCACGAGCTTTATTTTGAAGCTGTGAAATCGTTCTAGAAAACATCATTAATTGTTCCTCTTTATTTTCTTGACTTCCTAAACTAAGACGATAAAGAAGTCTCATCATACGCATAGAATCACGTACAGGATATTCTTTTGCAAAATCCATATATGGATCAACAGAAGAATCACCTTGATTTACTTTATCTACTAATTTACGAAGTCCCTCTTTAAAAATATCCGGAGCTGTATCAATACTACGAGCTAGAGCAACAGGCACTGTATAATGTTGTACCAAAATCTCTAGTCCCTTTAAATAGTATGGAAGCATTAAGTTGATTTGATACAAATTTGCCTGATAATGCTGTTTTAATTGAAAATATTGATATTTAAATGCTATAAAAGCAATTAAAACAATAATTAAAATGTTTAAAAAACTCAATTGAGTTATCATAATCAAGAATAACATACCTGCCACAATAATGGCTAGTTGTACTCTCTTTGTAAAAAGTTTATTTACATCGATATCATCACCATACTTAATTCTAAGTAAAAATTCATAATCATCTTCCATTAAGAATCGTAAATATGGTTCCACATCTGTTACAAATTTTTTCGCATCAATTGTATGATTTAAGTGTAATATTAATAATACGATTACACTGATAATTACAAACATAACACCCATTGATAAATTCATTATTCAGCACCTACATTCTCATTATAATATTTTTCCCCATTTAACAGGAAAGCGGTGTTCATAATTACAATAGCATGTAAAATAAGTTGAATATACCATAGATTCAACATGTTGATGTATGTTTCATTACCAAGCAACAATTGTACCAACATAACCATAAAGTAAAGTACAAAACCAAATTGTAAAAATTTCTTATGGAATGTTGCACGATCGATACGATCTCGATAAACGTTTTCAACTAACATGTCGATATCTAGTGACATATTTTCGAGTGCTCTACCACTATTTTTTGCACCTTCGTTTGTAATTTGTGTAAATAATTGATGCATATTTTTTACAATATAATAATCATACTTATTATTAAAATAATTAATCGATTCTTCAATTGTACCATTTTCATACGCAAGATCTATCATCATTTTGACATCATCCTTGACAGGATTTTCCAAAACTCCAGATTCATATACACCCTCAATTGCTTTTACAAATGATTGTGTTGTCGTAAATTCCATAATTGTATTTGTAGTATAAACTTGAATCTGTTCAAAAATAAATTCACTATAAACACGATTACATCTTAAATAAGTCAAATATGGAATTGCAAAAATAGATAATATTGCATATAAAAGTGCAACTAATACATTATAGAAATACATATAAGTAATTACAAATGCACCTACAGAAAAGACTGTAGCTTGCAAAATATATTGTCTTGTTGTATATTCCTGTCCAAGTTCTTTTACCTTTTCTCTTACTACTTTAAAAGAATAAGGAGCATACTTATCATAAATTGAAGTAACTTGGCTAGAAATATATTTGTATACATTCTGTCCCGAATTCTTACGATATGCAATGATGAAAATCACAATAAAAGTGACTAATGCAAAAATAAATAATGTCATATCTCCCTACCTCCTTTAAAATAACGATTCCACACCACTATTGGATGTGTCGTTAGAAAGATGAACTGGTTGATTTAAAATATCCTGAAAATTTTGTGTTGCAGTAGCTTGGAAACCTGGCTGTGGTGTTTGCTGTGTTGGTACTTGCTGTTGAACTTGTGATTGAATAGAAGTATTTGCCATACGAATATCTGAACTTTGATCGACATTTGTTGATTCATTCAAATCAACACGTATCATATCTTTTGGAAGAACAACTCCTTGACCTTCAAGATAATCAATTAAATACTTGCTTGGATTACGTCGAATTGTTTTTCCTTCCATGTTTTTCTTATAAATAGTATTACAAATGGCGTCATTGTTTTCATCAACATAAAATTCAACAACTTCAGCAATTTCACGAACAAATTTCTTTGTATTTTTATCTTGATATCCACGAACATAAACTCCTATTTGAATATAACGATAAATAGATTTCAAGAACTGTTCAATATCTTGATTCGTTTCCAACAAGCTGTACATACGACTTGGTATAGATGCTGCGTTACTAGCATGAATTGTAGATAAAATATAGTGACCAGAAGAAATAGAGTTTCTTGCTGCCATTACTGCTTCGGCACTACGAATTTCTGATAGCAAAATCCATTTTGGATTCTGTCTCATACAGGTAACTAACACATCACTATAAGATGCTATATTATTCGTTTTCATTGCTACAATATCACGATGTGGGAAAATACGATCGAGATGTAGCTCTAGAGTATCTTCGATAGTAATTAATTTTTCATTTTCGGCAGTGTGTGCCGCTAAATACTTTACAAGCTCAGTTTTACCACTACCTGTTTCTCCTGAAACTACAATGTTACAATGACCTTCAACACATTTCAATAAGAAATCATGAATATCAAGTGTAACATATTTTTCTGCAATAATCTTATCTTTCTCTAAACGTACTTTGGCAGGTGTTTTACGTAAAACTACTGCAATTCCGTTTCGTGCGATAGAATCATGTACGAAATTCAAACGTAATTCTGCACTTTCAGCATCCAGAAATGGAGCAGCCATATTGAATGTTTTTCCCATAACGTTAGCACATTGAAACGCCAACTTTTCCATAAAGGCATTTTTCACGCTTGGTTCTTCCACACGGAATATACCTTTTGATAATGTTTTCAACCACAACTGGCCACCATTACTATACGAAATATCTGTTACATCTGGATCATCTAAATACTTTTTCAACTCTCCAAAGTCAATTTGATCAAATACTACATCATTCACAACTAATTATTTTCTCTTTCATCAGATTGATTTGCAGTATTGTCATCTGCATTATCATCAGTTGGAGAAGTTGAAGCACTAGGTGTTGGAGTTTCTTCAGGAATTGAAACTGTATTTGCATTAATAAAGTCTTTTAAATATTGTGTACTTACTTCTGTTGAGCCAGAATTATCAACTGTTCCACCATGTGGCACAGGGAACAATTCTACTGCAAAAGAACTCATATAACTTGCTTTTCTAAGCAAAATATTTATTTCACTATTTACACCAAAGATTAAGTAAGCTGGAACACGGTTTTCACTACTATTTTCAAACACATGTTGTCCACTACTATCTTTTACATCTAATACTTCGATGTTTTCAATTAATTTTCCAACCATAATTTGACCATTATCAGCTTCTGCTTTCATGTAGATGTCAATCTTGTTTCCCGGGAAAATAGAGTTTCCGTAAGTAGAATCCATATCTACTGGAAAGTTGTATACAACCTCTCCCTCTTTTACTTTTACAAATGAACTATCTGGAAGCTCATCAGCGGAAACAACAGTTTCATTGTAGAACATACTTCCTTCTGGAATCACAGTATTATAGTTACTATATTTTCCAATAATTTCTGTATCATATTGAATGACATTATCACCAAGCACAACTGGTGCAACATCAACATAGTCAACCATATCTGAAGTAATTAATGTTTTTGGCTGAATTGTCTCTCTTGCAACTGGCACAGAAATCGGATTTACTTTAGAATCGATTTGTGCTTTGTATCCAAAATAAAGAAGTGCCATAATTACGATAACACCTATAATTGTTACCGTGTTTTTGTTTTTCAATACCCTTTGTATTGTGACTTGAATATTCCCCATTTTTATTCATCCCTTTCTAAAATTAATATGGAGTTTCCAATATTGCATCTAAACGATTGATGATTGAAAAATTAAATGTATCATTTTGACCAGGTAATATCGATAACGATTGTGTTTTTCTACTGCTAATACGAATACTTACCTTTGGCGGATACTCATTGACATCGTAGATCTCAACACGATATTCATTTGCTAAACTAGCACTTTGAGCAAAGCGACGAAGAAAACTTTCTACAAACTTTTCCCTATCAATACGTACATTACCAGTTGAATTATAAGTTGCTATATCGAACGAATCAATCATCGCTGCTTCGGTTGTCTCTTTTAATAATGTATAGTTATGTTCATCTGTGTTTGTTAAAGTCTGGAAATAAAACATTAAAACAATTGTTACTACACCAAGTCCAATAATAAACACTCCCCAAAATGATTCTCTCAAACTATATCACCGCCTAATCCTTGTCACAACGACTAATGTCGTGCCCTTTATCAGAGGTACATGTTGCTGCAGTACCTGATAAGTATTTTTCAAAAAATGTACTAATACAATTTCCACCATTTGTACAGGTTAATTCAAATTCATCAAATTTATGTCCTTTATTTTCAGCACGAATTTCTTGAATTGTTGCACTATCTAGTTCAAAAACATACATTGGTTCTTCTTGATAAACAAGATCTTCTTTAACTCCACGATTATTTGTAATATATTTACTTACTAAATAATTATTTTTTGATTGCCAGTTATCTCCAGGATCTCTTGTTGAACCATCTTCAGATAAGAATGGATGAGATAGTGAGATTTCACGATATAGGACTGGAATTCCTCCTTCATACTGACAAACAGGATAATCTGCATATGCAGGATCCGAACAACATGATTTATCGTTTACTGTTGGAATTGGAGTACATGTTCCTTCTGGATCCGGCCCATTCCCAGAATCACAACCATATTTTTGTTCTAATTCTTGGAACTGAGCATAACTTAATCCATAGCTTAAATAATTATCCCTTAAGTCTTCACAACAATTTGTTCCATTTGGACCTTTTCCTGGACTAGTCCCATATGGAGCACCAACATATTGAGATGGGTTATTATAATCACATTTTGTATTACCATTATCGACATTACAAATTGGATATTTTTCTAATAACTCAGCAATTTTTTCCTCATCACCTTCAAATTGAACTAAGAAGTGATTACAACAGTTTTCTCCATTTGGGCCACTGTCAGGTTCGCCATCACCATCCAGGTCTAAAAATTGCTCTGGATTTTGATAATCACAAACTGCAACATTACTACGTTCTACATTATATTGACATGTATAGTTTTTAGCATAACCATCAAAATGAGACTCATTATTACTTGCGCTAATACCTTTATAGGTAATTGTTATTTCGTTTCCTATCTTCCTGTTTGCGTCACTAGGAATTGTAGAATCATCTACTGCCCAACTTCCATATCCTCTATTTGTATATTTTTCCGTTCCATCTGTTGATTCATCAGAATCAGCATCAGCTGGTTTACGATA
>CALVJU010000129.1 GCA_944332375.1 uncultured Bacilli bacterium | reverse complement strand
TAAAATTAAAAATATGCAAGATAAAGTTGCATTTGAAGAAAGAAAAAAGCAAGAAGGAGTTCCTTATGTAACAAGTAAGTTTGATAAGCAAGAAAAAAGATTAGATGGTCTTATGTCTATGGTACTTTTTCGTCGAAAGAAAGATAATCAACATAAACAAGAACAGGCACAAGCAAATACTTCTATTAATGAAAATAAAACGAGAGAAGATCAAGAATGGGAAATGATTAAAGAAAAATATGATTATGATGAATTAGAGCCAGAAAGACAGCAAATTGTAGAACAGCAATTTCGTGAAATGATTTATAAAAGAAGAATAAGTGAAATTGGTATTGATGATATCACAGAAGAAATTGAAATGACTGAAAATGTTGAACGTAGTAGAAAAAGAATGATATAGTTTATAATCACAAGATATTATTGCTGACAACTGGAGTAATTTAATAGAAAGATTAAAATAAATGTAACAAATTCAGAAAATGATGTTATAATTTATTTAGTGATTAATTCTTACATCAATTACCTTTGGTAAAAGTGTAGATAACTTTCTCAACGACAACAGATTGATACCAAACTCGAACTTTTACGTTTCGGGTTTTATTATGTGTGATAATAATTGTTAAAATAGGATGAAAGTGTGATAAAATAATAAGTAAGTACAAGGGAGGTTTATCGATGAAATATAATTATCCAGTGAAATATGCTGCTATGCCAATTATTGAACCAATTGGCTGGAATCATGGGTTAGAAAGGCATTATGACGTTGTTTGCTATATAGTATCTAAATGTTACCTATTAAGTGAAAAAATTAAATATGAAGAAAATGGCAAGAGTTTAAAAGAATATGAGGTTGTATTTCCATATCATAAAGGACAGTATAATAGTTGGGAAAGAGTTATACCAGAATTTAATTTTACGAATTCAGTAGACAAAGTATTCGATAATTATGAAGAAGCTCTAGAATTTGTAGCACAGAAAAATAAAGAACTGTGCGATAAAACTTGGGCTTATTTACCATACACAGAAGATTTAAATAATAGAATTTCAGAAAAAAAACAAGAATTTAATGATAGATTATCTAAGTATAAAATTCTGGAACAACAAATTTTAATTAACACGTCTGATTTAGAGCAATCTAATGTAAAAGAATTAAATAAATTAATAATAAATAGTAAAGATAAAATTAAACTTTTGTCTTGCAATTTGTATGAATATTTAAAAATTTCTTCTACTTCTGATTTTATTGTATATTCTGTATCTCCAGAACAATACGAGAAATTAGTAGCACTAGTCAATGCTCAAGATGTGTGTGATCTTTCAAGAGTTATTGGAAATGTTAGTCCAATCTTATACAATGATTCAAAAAACAAAAATATTATGGTTATTGATGAAAATTGTAATGTTTTATATTACTTAAACGAATGGGAAGGTTTAATAGAGCATGCTGAACAAGAGATGCCATCTGTTGAATTAAAGTCCACATCTGATAACATAGAATGTTTATTTACAACAGAAACTCTTAAAGATATCGTATTGAGTTTCAAAAAACATAAAAATATAAATCCAGATGAAATTCAAGGCCCTATTTTAAAGAAAACACTATTTGATAGAAACAAAAAATACCTTTAAAACTTTCATTAATAAGTGGTGTAATATTCATAGGGTTAAAAATTCGTTTTTTATTTTATAAAGGTCTCTTCCATAATTCCACACTTTGAAAACGCTATCTTATATAAATAGACTTTTGATAAAATTATATAAATACGATATTATAAATATGGCATAGAATTAAAAAGGAAACATTCAGTTTTTCCGTATTGAATGTCTACCCAATATACATTAAGTTAGACTCTTATTCCAGCGAATAAGGGTCATTTTTTTTATTACTACTATCCTCATGATAAAATGATTGCAATAAGCTTAAGAACTTTTATAAAAGACGTTTAGCTAACAAAAATTGTATTTATTGTAATATAATGTTACAATAAAACAAGGTGATTATGATGGATATGATGGATGCTATAATGACTGCAGTAGAAGCAATAATTAATGTTATAAACGAACTTGTTTACTCTCGTGCTTTTTGTAAAGAAAAACCATTACGAAAAAGAATTGTTTGGATCTTTCTTTATGTGATTATTCTGGTAGGAATCATTTGTGGTAGTAGCTATTTAATGATGATTTTGCTTCCGAATGAAAATGGTTGGATCGGATATTTCTTTTTGGTTCCTATTATCTCTTGTGTTTTCCTTTTGATATACCCGTTAATAGAAAAAAATAAACTGAAAAAAATTCAAAAGAAAAATAAATAAAATGATAGGACTACGGTTCAAGAGAAATTTCGTTAAAGAAATAAAGTAGAAATTTATAATTGCATTATTGAGAAATTACGTTTACATGTTATAATGAAATAAAAGATATAGGAAGGAAAAGCGAGAATTATGAAGTCGCACAATGGAAATATGACGATTGGAGGAATTTACTATGCCTAGTTGGTCCATTCATTTAGCAATCGCAAAAAGAGTCAATCGTAAATTGAACTTAGATAAAGATTTTATTTTATTATGGAAATTTAATTCCTGATGTTGATAGAAAATTACTCCAATTCGAAGATCTGAAGCACACTATTATCATCATTTAACATTTCCAACTTGTCCCAAAGAACGTATGATTGATATTGATCATTTTTTAACTGATTATAAAGAATATTTATCTAATCCACTCATATTAGGATATTATTGCCATTTATTAGTAGATAATTTTTATAACAATGAGGTATATTCTAATAAGTGGGTTCAAGATGAAAATCATAATATAATTGGTATTCGATTTAAAAACGGGAAAATTTTAAACATTGATGTTGAAGATAAAAAACGGGAAAAGAAAAAATATAAACAAAGTGACTTTGAATTATATGGCAAATACTTATTTCGAGATAAAAAAGTAGAATTACCAAAGAATCGTACAATAGTGAAAAGTAATATTCAGTATTTAAAGAATCATTTTTTAAATGATGAATTGGTTGATTATAGATTTGATTACTTAAATAATGAGTTTGGTGCATTTAATAAAATAAAGCTTAACGAATTGATCTTCAAGCATCATTACAAATTATTCAGCAAAGAAGAACTAGATAAAATATTTGAAGATTGTACAAATATGGTATTAGAAAAGTTAATGGAAGTAAATGATCACAAAATGTAAATAATTTAAAAACAGTAAAAAAAATCCTAACCATTTTTAAGTAGGAACTACTATATAAGTGAAAGGTGATTACTGTGGACAAGATTTATGATGAATATTATTACAAAATATATAATTGGGCTCTTAAGAAAACAAACCATAAAGAAGATGCAGAGGATTTAACAAATAGTGTTTTTTTAGCAATCTTCGAATATTTTAATAAAAACATCAGTATTGAAAAAATTGAAAACTTAATATGGAAAATTGCTTATAATTTATGGTGCACAAAAGCAAAAAATTATGTGAAAGAAAAAAATCATACAACTTTCGATGAGGCTTATCAATCCGGATATGAAGTCCCAATGTTAGATAAAATCATATATAAGGAAATCATAAATAATTTAGATCATATTGGCTTAACAATGAAAGAGAAAACAGTTTTTCAAATGTACTATGTTCATGACCTTTCAGTCAAAGAGATCAGCAAGAGATTAAATACAAAAGAAGCAAATATAAAATATTTTTTATATAGTGCAAGGAATAAGATAAAGGAGAGATATTGTGAATAATTTAAATTTAGACAAGTATTTAAATATTGTCAATCAAGAAAAAGAAAAAAGAGGATTAACAACTTACATCCCACTATATCCTATGTTAAGAGTGGAAAATGAAAAATTATATGTTGGTGTGATGCTAACAGATGAAAAAGATCCTGTATGGAGTATGGACAAACAAATTAAACCTGAATATTGGGTTTTAATTGATGTCAATGAAGAGAAGATTTTAGAGTTTAATAAAACAGATGAGAAAGACTTTGTAGTAGGAAATTTCATCCCTAAAAACAATGATAATAAACAACAAGAGATTTCAAAATACACAGTTGAAAAAACATTACAATATAAGAATTATTTAATTGAAGATATTAAAAATGAAGAATTGCCATTGCAAAAGAAATTGTCATCTATCCTTGGTAGTGAAATGGAAATTGATGGGGAAAAAGTAAATATTAATGATTATTTATTATCAAATCTAGAAGAGGAAATCAAAACGAAGATTAATGATCTTGTTGATATTTTGGTACAATCAAAATATGGTGCGATTACTTTCTATTATGATCATTTATTTACCCAAATTATTCATGAATATAAAAGCACTAAAGTAATTGATCATGAGAAAATGAAATTATGTATTGAAATCATGAATCATTATTACGATGGTGTGATCGGAATTGATAATTTCTTCAATATTTAAGATGCAAAAACAGGATCATTTCTGATTCTGTTTTTTCGTTTATATCTACCTAACAATTTGTTTCAGAATGCATCATCATTTCCATGAGCTTTTTTGTACTAAAATTGGGTACATGATTTTTTGTAACAACAAGCCCTACATATCTACTAGGAATTTTTTCTTTCATCTTTAATTCAAATAATTCTTTGTTTTTTAATTCTTCTTTTACATACTCTTTTGTCACATATCCAATTCCAAGTCCAATTTTAGTAAACGCAACGACCAAAGAATAGCTTGCTAGTTCCATACTTGGTTTTAATACAACATTATTTTCTTTTGTAATCCTATCTAAAAATTCTCTTGTATTCGATCCTTTTGCCTGTAATATGAGCGGATATTGGTTTAGATCTTGAAAAGAAATTGTTTTCTCTGTTAGATATTTATACTCATTACTTACTACAAAACAGTCATGAATTTTCTTGCACTTTTTCATCTCAATCTCACTACCATAGTTTTGCCCACTCCAATGGCATATCACGATATCAAGTAATCCATTTTTTAATTTTGTAATCAACTCTGAAGTGGAATTTGTGATAATTTGTATTTCTATTTTTGGATACTGTGAATGAAATTCTTTTAAGTATGGTAATAAAAATTCTTTCGTTAATGTCGTACTAATTCCTATTTTTATACATCCTGTCTCTAAATGAATCAAATCCGTAAACTTATTTTCTGCATTATAAATATACTCCATTGCTTGCTTGATATAAAAATAAAACTCTTTCCCCTCTTCTGTCAGAATAACTCCCCTCTTCGTCCGAACAAATAATTGTCCTCCGAGTTGTTCTTCTAAGTTTTTGATAGACTTACTTATCGCAGGTTGGGAAACATTTAATACCTTACTTGCCTTGGTAATATTTCCTACATTCGCAACCACATAGAAGACATGGTATAGTTCAAAGTCAATATTCATAATAACCTCCGTTTATATTAATCATAATAAATATGTATTTTAATTATAATAGTAAAAGCGATATAATACAAGTAGATGGGAGGAAAAAGTATGGTTATTGGTATCTGTGGAAAATCAGGATGTGGAAAAAGTACGCTAGCAAATCAAATTATAGAACTCACCAATCATAGTGCAGTTCATTTAGATATTGATCAAATAGGACATCAAGTATTATTATTGTCAAAAGTAAAAAAAGAGTTAGTCAAAGCATTTGGAGAATCCATTTTCATCAATCAGGAAGTAGATAGAAAAAGACTTGGTAAGATCACGTTTCATTCCAAGAAAGAAATGGCGAAATTAACTGATATCACGTGGAACTATATGCAGATAGAGATTGATCGTTTTCTAAGTCTTCATCAAGATAAAATTGTAATTTTAGACTGGCAACTATTGTCCATTACAAAATATTTTCCTATGTGTGATATCAAAATACTTTTAGATATCCCATACGAAATTAGAAAAGAACGAGCAATGAAGAGGGATCACATCACAGAAGAAGCATTCAATTTAAGAGAACAAGCAAGTATTTCTTTTCGTGAAGAAGAATTTGATTATGTATTCAAAACAAATAATATCAATGAAATAAAAGGAATGGTGAAATCATTATGACAAAGGTTTTATATGCAGGTAGTTTTGATCCAATGACAAATGGGCACATGAATATTATTGAACAAGCATGTGATCTATTTGATGAAGTTATCATTGCAGTTATGCAAAACGCTTCGAAAAAGACTGGATTATTTACTTTAGAAGAAAGAATAGAAATGATTCGAGAATTATATCAAAACAATCCTCATATACAAGTAATTTCAGGAAATGGTGCTACTGTGGATATCGCACTACTTTATGAATGTAAAGCAATGATTCGAGGTCTTAGAAGTTTAAGTGATTATGATTATGAAGTTCAATTACAACAAGTAAATAAAGAACTATCACATCACCAAGTCAATACGATTTGTTTCTTTGCTGATAAGGAATATCAATTCGTATCATCCAGTGTTGTAAAAGAACTATTCTATCTTAACAAAGATATTTCTAATTATGTCGATCCGATCATTCAAGAAAAAATGTTAACAAAAAAAAGATGAGCAATCGTCTTTTTTATTATGATACTTCTTGCAAGAAATCACAAAATAGAATATAATATAAGTCATTGATAGCGAAAAAATAGAGCTTGAGAGGAGTTTATAGATGGAAGAAGTACGTACGACAATTCAGCATTTTATTGAAAAAATGAATTATTTAAAAAATGAACATGTTTTGGGAGTGTTCTTTTGTGGAAGTTATTTATCAGGATTTCAACATAAAAATTCAGATATTGATCTCAATATTGTCTTTGATCAATCTCAAAAAGATCATCTTGTTCGTGGTACCCTTTTGGTAGACGGAATTCGTATCGAATATTTTGAAAAGCCAATTCAAGACTTATATGATTCTGTAGATAGAGATTATCAAAATCAAAACAATGCCCTACTCTCTATTATTGGGACTGCTGAAATCATCTTTGATAAAACAGGAGAGTTAAGAAAATTACAAGACTATACGTTAAAAAAGTTTGAAAAGCCTCTTCCACCATTAGCACCAGAAAAAGCGAAAGAAAAAATTGCGATTCTATATAACCGCTTTGAGGAAATCAAAACTGCAGAACAAGAAAATAGTCCTTATTTTTATATACTCTATTACATCTTTTTAGAAAAAGTTAGAAAGTTTTATCACCAACTTCATGGATTACCAGAAGTTCAAACTGCGAAAATATTTAAAGTATACACAGATCCGGAGTATCAAGAAGCATTTTACCGTGATCGTTTACCAGAAGAAGAATTTATCACAATGTATTTAAATGCTGCTGCAACACCAAGTCGAAATCAAGAAGAATTATTACAACTTGCTTCCAACTTATTTCAATATACAATCAAAGCAATCCCATTTGACCGAGAGAACCATAGAATTTATATCAAATCGAGAAACAAGTAATACACACTATATGATAATAAATCTGAAATATGTTCTCTTTACTTTCTTATTATACAAAAAGAAAAAAATATTTCTAGAGATATGGATATCAAAGCAACATCAGTATAAATCTATCCAATGTGTGTTTGTATCCACCTATTCTTAAGCGAATACCATGATACAATCGATATCTAGTAGATTTTCTTTTCATAGTTTGATACAATAGAACTTAGTAGGTGATGATATGCCATTAGAAATAGAAGATAGTTATCGTTATATGATTAGTGGATATTTTGGTGTTATGGAGATGGATACCTATCCCCTAAAAGAATATGTTCTCCAAGATATCAAAGAATATATTACTGAATATATGAAACAAAATCCTAGTTCTCATTTTCAGTTAGAAGAAGAAGTAGAAAAAATCAAAGATACTTATTCTACAAAAACAAAATTACAAGATGCTTTATTAGTATTAAATCAACTAGAAAAACCTCCAGTCGATTTAATTATTTTAATCAAAAGAAGACTAGAAAAAAGATAATTAGAAAGGAAGAATAAATATGAACCTATCAGAAAAGACAAGAGAATCCTTAGATTCTATCCTTGGTCAAAAAATTGGAATGACTTCTCAAGAAATGGAGAATCTACCTGTAGAGGATCGTGATCAATTAGAAGAAACACTTTCTTCTTCTCTTCGTTATACTTCTATGCAATCAACACCAGTTTCCATCGAAGAGGAAGAAAAAAGAATGATAAAAAAATGGTCAAAAAGAAAATAATTTTTCTCATTCGCAGGAATATCCCTCCTATTTACAGAATAATAACTGTGAGGAGGGATATTTTGATTGAATTTTTTCGTTTCATGATTTATTGTATTTGGGAATATTTTGATTATCAAAAAAGATTTCCCATGTAAAAAAAGATACTACAGTGTATCTTTTTATTGTGCTAAATGACTATCTCCTGTTTGATAATCTATTTCTATTCCCTCTTGAACATTGTAGACAAAGACATGGAATTGAACTCCTTTTCCATCATCTTCTATCGATTTTGCTTCTATTTCTACTCCAGTCGCTAGTAAATGATCTCCTTCAAAAATCGGTGTAACACGATATAATACATGATTCTCTGTCTCTTTTACATAGTCTGCTACTTGATTTTCCCATTCTAACATTCCTGTTGTATTCATACTTCTAGTACAAGTAATTAAATTCTTTTCATTCGCATTTTCTCCTGTTAATTGATATCCAATTAAGTGACAACGATTATATAAGTATTTTCCACTGACAATCTCATACTTTACAGTATGCCATCCCGATGGTTTTATCATTCCAATACTACCACGTTCTTCTGTAGGCATCGTTTCTATTCCTACTAGAGCCATAGCTGTTCCACATCTTCCTAGATCATCTAGTTCATGATACTCTTCCCCAGTAAACTGTTCCTCTTCTACTGTAAACCTTGGTATATTCTCATCTAATACAACATAAGTTTCCCCTTGATAAGGAGGAATCTCTTCTAAAGAATAACTAGTATTGGTCTTTTTTGTATCCTTTTCTGTCCACTCTTCTGCATAACCAATCAACTCTTCATAATGAGAAGAAACTGTATACCCTGCTCCTGATAAGAGAAGTAAAAGGACAAGTACTACAACAGATTGTTTCTTTTTCTTACGTCTTCTAGCCATCTTACCACTTCTTTTCTACTCTATATTCATTGTAACACATATTTCTTATTCTTTCTTCTTTTTTTCAATTGTAATCACTAAATCATGTTTCTTGACAATTTCTAATAGTGTTTCAATTCCATAGTTTACTTCATCGGCTTCGTATTTTTGAACACTTCCTTCACTCTTTCCAATATCTTGCGCAAATTGTTTTTGGGTGAGTCCTGTCCATTCACGAATAATTCTCATAATTTCCCCTTTTGTATAACGATTTTTACGGATTATTAATTTCATTCTATTCACCTACAATTTCATTTGACAGTATATCCTACCAATTTATGAAATTTATCTTTTTCCATAACGTAATTATGTGTTATACTAATAATATGATTATAGATAAATAGAATATACAAGGAGGTTTACTATGTTTAATGAAAATGTGAGAGAGTTTTCAGAAATTATCGTCACTCCACTTGAAGAAAGAGTGAAAGAATTACGAAGAGAATATTATAAAAATCCCAATAGTTATACAAAACAAAAATTAGATTCTTGTGAAAGAATGTTATTAGAATACTATCGAAAACTAGAAGAAGTTGTCAGGGAAGAATATTTATTTCAAAAAGAATTGCTCTCTCATAAATAATCGCGTATGATAGAGATAGGTGATATTATGAATTATGTGTATGAAGAAAGACGTATTTCCCTTCAAGATCATGATACTCTTGTAGGAGAAGTAACCTGGGAAGAGAAAGACAATACGCTTTATATTCAACATACTTATGTAAATCCACAATACCGGGGAAAAGGAATTGCTTCTTCTTTAATCGAAGCACTTGTAAAACAATTGGAAGAACAAAAAAAGAGTTGTATTCCTACTTGCTCTTATGCGAAACATTGGTTTCAACAACATCCAGAAAAACAATCTCTTTTATCGAAATAAAGCACATGCTTTATTTTTTATTTTATCTGCGTTAAAATTTTCTATAATTTACATTTCACAACTACAAAAAAGGAAATGTTTTCTAATACTTTGTTATTTTCTTTAAATAACGTTCTGTATCTCTTTTCTTCATTGTTTCTCTTTTATCGTAGTTTTTCTTTCCTTTTCCTAGTCCTAGTAATACTTTCGCATGATTTTTACTTAAATAGACTTTTAAAGGAACTAAAGTATAACCATTTAATTCTACTTTATCACGTAATTTATAAATTTCTTTTTTATGTAATAATAATTTTCTGGTACGTGTTTCATCATGATTAAACTGATTTCCTTCTTTATATACACTAATATGCATATTTAAAAGAAAGACCTCTCCTTTACGAATGACTGCATAACTGTCTTTGATATTCGCATTTCCTAGGCGTAAAGATTTGATTTCTGTTCCAGTTAAAACAATTCCCGCTTCATAAGTATCTATAATTTCATAATCGAATTTTGCTTTTCTATTTACTATTTCCATGTTTATCACCAACGCATTTATTATAACTTATATTGAAATATTTGACAATTTTTTACGTTAAATTTAAGAAAATCTTCTTTGGTATGATATCCCATTAGATTGAAATGAAGGGCTCTTAATGTAGAGCCATGTGTTACTAAAAGTACTGTTTGATTGGGATGCTTTTGGATTAGTTCTAACAAAAAATTTCTTGTCCGATCTAATAAATGACGTACAGGTTCCACACCCTCATCCTGTGAATTTAATTCATAATCCCAATATTTTTTCGATTGTACTTCTGTAATCGCACTTCCTTCTATTTGACCAAAATCACGTTCGACAAGCTCTGGAACAGGGATAATTGGACAAGTACCCTCTAAAATGATTTTAGCTGTCGTCATTGTTCTTTCCAGTGGAGAAGTATAACAAACATCAAAAGAGACATTTTTCAACACTTCTTTTAAAGTATTTGCCTGTTTGATTCCCGTCTGATTGAGAGGAATATCTGTATCCCCTTGAATCTTATTTTGGACATTCCAATCTGTTTCTCCATGTCTTATTAAATATAAAACCATAACTCAACCCCTTACACAAGAAAGAAGGCATCTTATGATGCTTTCTCTTCTTTCATATCTTTCATTTCACTTAATATAAAATCAATTGTCTTATTCTCTTTATTCGCATTCAATACCGTTACTTTGACACGATCTCCTAAACGATAACGTTTCTTTGTATTTTTACCAACATAAGAGAACGTTGTTTCATCATAATAGTAAGTATCTCCACGCATATCATCATTTGAGATTAATCCTTCAATCAAATTATCTAACTCAACAAACATTCCAAAATTAAGAACACTCGTAATCATACCTTCATATTCTTCTCCGATATGCTTCATCATATACTCTGCTTTCTTCATATCGTCTACTTCTCGTTCACAACTTACTGCATTTCTCTCTTTCTCACTAGAATGTTCTGCGATAGAAATTAATTTTAAATCCCAATGTTGAATCGTTTCACGATCTAACTTCTTATCAAACAAATAAGCTCTTAATAAACGATGAACAGTCTGATCAGGATAACGACGAATTGGAGAAGTAAAATGGGTATAACATTTACTAGCTAGACCAAAGTGTCCAATATTGTTTTTATCATAAACCGCTTTCTGCATACTTCTTAAAAGTAAACTAGATAAAAGGTGGAACAATTTATTGTCTTTTAAATGATCCAATACTTTCTGCATTTCTTTTGGTGTAATATTATTCTTATTATATGGAACAGTAATTCCTAATGTCTTTAAAAATTGCATAAAACTTTCGATCTTCTCTTCATTTGGTTTACCATGAATACGATAAATAAATGGAAGTTCCATATAATAAATGTGAGTAGCAACTGTTTCATTAGCTGCAATCATAAAGTCCTCAATTAACTTTTCTCCAGTACCACGTTCTCTTACTTTGACATCAATTGCTTCTCCTTTTTCGTTTACAATAATCTTAGCTTCATCAATATCAAAGTCAATATAACCACGTCTCTCTTTATTTTTACGTAAAATATGAGCAAGGGTTTCCATCTTCTTTAAATCATCGACAAATGGTTCATAACCTGGTTCTACAATATTTTTTTCTAATATATTGTTTACTGCTTTATAAGTCATTCTCTTCTTAGAATTGATCACACTTTCATAAATATCATAATCAACGACATTACCTTGTTCATCAATTTCCATATCACAACTCATTGTTAAACGATCCACACCACCGTTTAAAGAACAAATTCCATTTGATAACTTATGAGGCAACATTGGTATAACACGATCAGCAAGATAAACACTAGTTCCACGTTCATAAGCTTCTTGATCAATGACTCCATTTTCTTTTACGTAATGAGAAACATCCGCAATATGAACACCTAATAAATAGTGACCATTCTCTAATAAATCAATAGAAACCGCATCATCTAAATCTTTCGCGTCATCCCCATCAATTGTAAAAATCACTTTATCTCTTAAATCTCTTCTTCCTTGATACTCTTCTTCTGTCACTTCTAAAGGAAGTTTTTCTACTGCTTCCATAATTTCATCAGAAAAGACATCATTGATTTCATATTTATTTACAATGGATAAAATATCAACTCCTGGATCATTCTTATGTCCTAATACTTTAATGACCTCTCCTTGATAATTTCCTTGATTTTTCTTTCCTGTTAAACGAACAAGCACTTTATGTCCATTCATCGCACCCATTGTTTTATTCTGTTCTATATCAATGCGAATATTAATCTTCTTATCGTCTGGTTCAATATGTCCTACTCCACCTTTATAGTAAAACTCACCGACAATTTGGTGCAACTTACGATCTAATACTTTGACAATTCTTCCTTCTAAGTCTAATCCTTTCTTAGAAGTAATTTCTACAATTACTTGGTCTCCATGAATCGCACCATTCATACAAGTAGGAGGAATAAAGACATCTTCATCCCCTTCAATATCGACAAATCCAAATCCCTTTTTATTTCCAATTAATTGTCCTACTCTTAAATGACTATTGTTAAATAACATATAGTTTCCTTTATTCGTGTGATAAATCTTTAATGAGTTTTCCAAATCTCTTAATACTGCTAATAAATCTTTTAATTCATCAGCGGAACGGATTGCTAAAATATCTTCTAACTCTTCAATCGAATAGGCGCGTTCTTCTTCACTCAGTATTTCTAAAATTCTCTCTTTCATTTTTAGCCACCTCTTATCTTCATTATAATCGAAAAAATGTCAAAAATATAGTAATTTGACATTTCTTTTACAAATAAAAACAAATTATTCTGTAATATCCTTGTAAATTTCTAATTCTTCTCCATTTTTAATTTGGAATGCATTCGCATCATCTGTATCAATATGCATCTCATAATAAGAATTAGGAGCGACACGAACAGAGACATGATACATCACGCCACCTTTTTGTCCAGGTACTCTGACACTAACATAAGGAACATTCTCTAATCCTAACTTTTTCGCATCTTCTTCTGGAACATGAATATGACGTGTTGCGATAATCCCCGCATCCCTTTCTATCATACCCTTTGGTCCAATAATTGTAACCTTCGCACTTCCTTTTACATCTCCAGACTCACGAACTGGAGCATCTAATCCTAACTTAATATAATCTGTTTTAGAAAGTTCTACTTGTGTATACTTACGAACAGGTCCCAAAATACGAATATGCGCTAATTCACTTTTTTCCGTACGAATCGTAACAAAATCAGTACTTGCATATTGCCCAGGTTGATTAATCTTCTTATGGACAGTTAACTCATGCCCTTTTCCAAAAAGAATCTCCAAATCTTCTTTGGTAACGTGTAAATGATGCGCTGAAATTCCAACTGTTACTTTCATTGTTTACCCCTTTCTAACATAAGCATTATATCATACTTTTCTATCTCATATATAGATTTTTTACATATTTGACAGAAAAAAGAATATTCTTTATTAGAAAGGATTGATGAGATGAATCAAAATAGCTTTTATACAGGAACACCAAACAGTAACAATTTTACAGGTGCTCCCATTTTTACAAATGGAGGAAATATTCCAAATCAACAGACTGTTCCTACCATGGCAGGCGATTTTCCAATGGAACAGTCCTATATTGAAAACATCTTACGATTAAATAAAGGGAAAAAAGTAGATGTTTATATGACATTTCCTGACTCTACAGAATGGAGAGATTTAAAATTTTCGGGAATTATTGAACAAGCAGGAAGAGATCATATTATTATTAGTAACCCAAACAATGGAGAATGGTATTTACTACTGACAATTTATATTGATTACTTTAAATTCTATGAAGCAATTAATTATAGTCCAGAATTTATTCCAAATTAGTTCTAGTAAATTCTTGAAATAGATGTTATAATGTGTATGGTGATAGTAATGAGTATATTGATGTTTTTTCTAGTCGTATTTATTTTTGCTTGTAGTATCCTACTTTTGTTTACCAATTGGTACAATGAATTTCAGAATTGCGTCATCCGTCTCAATGAGGCAGAAGCAAATATAGATTCTGTGTTAAGAAAACGTTTCGATTTATTAAATAAATCGATCAATATTATTAAAACAAACGCAGAATTAGATGACAACGAAGAAGTTCTTGGTGACATTGTAAAACTTCGTTCTCGTAAACTTTCTAATTTTGAACTAGATCGTAAATTATATGATTCTATTAACGAATTTCAAAACTATAAAGAAAAATATGA
>CALVJU010000128.1 GCA_944332375.1 uncultured Bacilli bacterium | reverse complement strand
TATTTAATTTTTGCTAGTATATCTTTAAATTTTTCGTAATTTACTTTTACTCCATCATCTAAATCTATACTTATCCTTTGATTTGCAATATGTGCTATTTTTTCATCATATTCTTTTATTTCTTGTAGTTTAGCATTTAAGTCTGCTTGCCTTTTTTGTGCTTCTTTTTTATCAGTCATTGATAATTCTGTAGTAAGTTTATAATTTATGTCTGACAATAATTTTTCATAAGTTGTTTGCATTCTGTGTAAATAATCTAATCTAATTTTAGGTACTAAATTTTCATTATATCTGTGCATATATATTAGTGCTTTAAATCCATTCTTTTTACCACTATCAAATAGCCAATATATTGGTCTTTTTTGATATATTTTAACGTGATCATTAAAGAAATCATTTACAAAATATCTTCTGATAGTATCTTCACTTGTTTCAGTTCCTTTTTTGCCCAATGTTTCTGCAATATAATCAAGATTTTCATTTAGTGTTTTTTCTCCATAAACAACACTTATAAACTTCTTAAATTTTTCAACAATGTCATCTCCAAAATATGCTTCATCAGTTATTGGAATAACATTATCATTATCAACTTCAAATGATAACTCTATTTCTTTTCCGTTATCATTTAAAACTTTATAATTTGCTAGGCTAGCACCTGCCCAACCACCAGCATTTCCTTTGTGTTTTTTATATATTTCATCAAAATCTCCACCTGCATATATCAATCCTTCTTTATCAAGTGAGTATCTTCCAAACATACAACCAACTGCATAACTAATTAGTGATTTAATTTCTCTTACTTGATCTGCTTTTCTAATTGTTACATCTTTATCTTCTTCCTCTGGTATTAATTCATCTTGAAGTCCATAAATATCTATAAATATTCTATTTAATTCTTCCTCATTTTCTTTTAATTTATTAAATCTAATCTCTGTTTTATGTTTCCAATCATCAAATACAGTATGTAAATAAAAACTAGGTTTTTCATTTAAATTTCTTATATATTGACCTGTAACATTTTTAATTAAAGGATGTACTTTAAAATCCCAACTTGTTTCGAAAGAATCCCAGTCATCTTTTGATATGAATATATTTTCTTTTGCTTTTTTATTTACTGTTTCCTGATTCTCATAAATCATTGGTAATCTTGCTATATCCCCTGCTTGAAAGTTTATCGTTGGTGCTAACATTTTTAAAATTTCCAATGCAATTAAACTATTACAAAAAGCCATACTATATAACAACTTATCATAATCATTTTGATAAAATGACATTCCTGCAATATCTGATAAACAATTTTCTTTATATCTAAATGCAGGTTTTGAAGATGTAATTAAAGACCAAGAAACAGATGGCTTAAATTTTAATTCTTTTGGATAGTCTTGGACATTTCTTTTATCCAACTTTGCTTGTTGAAATATTTCAAATCCTTGATTTTCCCAATTAACAACATACTCATTATTTCCATACCATTTTCTAAATTCTCCACCTTTATTGTATGGAAACCATTTAGCATCTAGTGTTTTAGACATTTCAAAATTTTCAACTTTATAATTTGTTTTATTACTATCAACTTCCCACCATAATCTCAAAAATCTATTATTATCACCAGTTTTCATACCATTTCTTACAATAGCGTTTTGTCCTAATTTAACTGATTCTTTAAATATTTGAAACATTCTATCACTAGCCCAATACACTATTGGCGTATTATCAATATTAGAAAATATTTTTTTATCTCTAATATACTTGTAAATACACTTTTTATCATTTAATCCATCAAGGAATTTTTTTTCTTGAATTTTCATTCCTCCTGTAAAATCTGTTAATCTATAATATGTTCCTTTAGTGTCATCTTGACTATTTTCTAATACAAAAGTACATAGTGGAACAATTGCTTCTTCTAATGATGAATATTCTAATTGAATTAAAGATATTATATTCATATTGCTAATAATATATTTTCGCAAATTTTCATAAGCAGATATGAACATCCAAACATATGGCGTCATAAAGCCTAAATAAGAATTGTTTTTTCCAAACAAATGATTTCTTATAATAAAAGATGAGAATAAATCATATTTAATATCGCTGTATTTTTCTATTACATATTTTTTCAAATTTGGTGTCATTACACTATTATTTAAATATGGTGGATTAGTAACTACAATATCATATTTTTGTGATAATATTTTTGTAATTTTAATGATTGGTAATAATTTTTCTCTTAATTCAATTCCAAATATCGTATTATCATCATTTATATATTTTTCTAAAATTGAATAATCATTATTATTTAAGATTAAAAGAGAACCTATTTCTTTTGCATTTTTAAATTGTTCAACTAAATATATTCCTTTTTCTTTTATATTTTCATCATTAATATTATCAATAGAGATTTCTGAAATGGTATTGGACTCCTGAATACTCGTAATATTTAAATTTCTTACTACTTCTTTATTAAATATATACTTATCATATTCCCTTGCTTTTAATAAAACAGACAATATAGATAATTGTCCTGCTCTATCATCTATATCTAATCCATATAAGTTATTTTTTAATATAAGTTCTGGAATATCTTTTTTATTATACCCTGCTTGAAGATATATTTGATAAAATACTTCAAAAGCATATACAAGTATATGTCCACTTCCACAACAAGGATCAATAAATGTTATTTCAGTCGGATTTAATTTATCTTTTTTGTATTCGATATTTTCCTTAATAAAATATTTCCAATTATCTGTTATAGAAGATGATGAATATAAATTATTGCTTGGATATAGATTATCTGATGGATATAATGCACCATCTCCGTTATGTTCTACCCAATATCTTCCCAATGAATTTTCAACCATATATTTTACAATCCAATCTGGAGTAAATAGTTGAGTTGCATAGGGAATTTCATTTTTTTTGTATGCTTTTTTAGCAGAAATAACTCTATCTTTTTCTGTTTGATTATAATATTGATACAACCAGCCAATTATTTCTACTTGCTTAAAGTTATCTTCTGGCACTTCATTTATTACTTTTGTAACAAATCCTGTATCATTTAATAAATTATCTGGTATAAGAATATCAATATAATCAGTAACTCCATCAAATACTTGTGGAATCACTCTACCTAGTTTTTTACAAACTAATAATAAAACATATTTAAACTTTTCATTATCATCTTTTAATTCAGCATATTTTTCTTTTTTAAAGTCTATATCCAAATCTGGATTTATTAAATTAGTAAATTTCAATATTTCTGGATCTGGAGTATTATCCTTTGAAGATAATACTCTAATTCCAAGTGACTGATTGTCTTTTGTTAAAGGAAGATAATCATGAATCTCCATATAACGAATAGCAATTATTCTATTAAACCAAGTATATGCTGCTTCCTCTATTACTTGTTCAAGAGATAATTCTTTAATTCTTTTTATTAAAAGTTCACGTTTTTTATATTCTTCTTGTGTTAGACTTAACGAATGCTTTTCATTAGATAAAATGTATATTTCTCCCTTTTGTTCATTTTTAAATTCTTCATCAACATAAAAGGTAATTATTTTATTTTTTATTTTTTCCATTAAATCTTTTCTTGATTCAATAGCAAACTTTTTTAATATGGCTTTATCCATAAAAAACATTCCTCCTATCTAATTGTTAAGTTGTTATTTTTTTCAAATTCTTTTAATAGTTTTTCTTTTAGTTCTTCTACATATTTATCAATATCTTCTTTTGAATTGATTTCATAAGAGTGATTCATTAAACTATCAGTTCTTATTATTGTTCTTCTAACAATTT
>CALVJU010000127.1 GCA_944332375.1 uncultured Bacilli bacterium | reverse complement strand
CAATTCTTAAAATAAAATCTCCACCTTGATGTTTTACTACTAAATATTCAAAGATTGCACTTCTTAAATTCCCAATATGCATAAATCCAGTTGGACTTGGAGCAAAACGTGTTCTTAATTTATCCATAATTCATCACCAGCTCTATTTTATCATACTTTCCAAAGAAAAAGAATGATTTTCTCATTCTTCCCTCTAATTTATTCCCTATTAACGTTGAAAACTTTCCTGGATTTCAGGAGTCGTAGCAATTCCATTTTTAAATTCTCTAATTAATTCTGGATTTCCAGTAAAAAAAATATTAGTTAATAAATCCACACCAGGCACCCCTAGTTGGTTCAAAGGCGCATAACGATTCTCTTGCCCAGGTTGTTCTAATTCTGTATTTCCTACACAAGTAGTTGCTAGATTGTCAATGAATAACTCCATGTAAGGAGATATTTCCTCGTCTTTTGAACGACAAAGACTAGAAAGTGCCAATTGAACAACCGCATGTTCAACATCAAACTGTGTACTCATTGGATCTTGTTCCAAACTATTTGGAAGTAACATCTTGTGTGCTCTCTCATCGTATCCAAAGGTATTTTCTCTGTTATAACAATATGATAACGTTGTTAAAAAACTCCTAACTGATTCTAATATTTCTTGTCTCTCACTATCCTTCGTACCAAATGGCATAAGCGTTGATAATACATTTTTCATTTTATTATCAAATATTTCAACAATCGATCTTTGAAAATCTCCCTGATAATTTAATGTTTCCATATAATCACCTTAAAACATATTATATCATGTTCTGGAAGATGTGCAAAGAATTTTTTGAAAATTTTCGTGTAATTTCTATTTTCTGGTTTGAAATTCACACCATAAATCAGTATCAAAAATTAAGGCTTTTCTTATATTTTTAATGTGATTTCTGTTTTCTCATTCAATATTTCATCAATGATTTGATTCTCACAGAGATCATTCACTACTTTTTCCAATCTTCTTGCTCCATATTGTTCATACTCAGATTTCTTTAAGATTTGATCTTCTAACTCTTCTGTAAACGCAATCTGAATATTCTGTTTTTGATATTTTTCTTTTAATGATTGTAATTGTTTTCTTATTAAAGTTCTCATTACTTCTTCACTTAATGGTTGAAATAAGACAATATCATCAATACGATTTAAGAAAGGCATTCTAAAATACTCTTTCAAACGGGTCTGAATCGTCTGTTTCGTCTCCCCATGAAATCCGACATGAGTTTCGTGAAATCCAACATTAGAAGTCATTAAAATCATCGTATGATCAAAGCGAATCACCCTACCATGAGAATCTTTGATCTGATGATCCTCTAAAATTTGTAAAAACAAATTCAATACATCCGGATGGGCTTTCTCAATCTCATCTAAAATCAATACAGAATGAGGATGATTACGAATCTCTTCAAAGACATGCTTCTGATCTTGATATCCTACATACCCAGGAGGAGCTCCTACTAATTTAGAAACACTATGTGACTCACTATACTCACTCATATCCAGTTTGATCACATTTTCTTTTCCTACTAATAACTCCCCAAACGAACGTGCCAAACAAGTCTTCCCCACTCCTGTAGATCCACAAAACAAAATAGAATACGACTTCTGACTTCTAGCAAACCCTAACTTTAACTTTTTCGCAATATGAATTAACGACTGAATCGCTTCCTCTTCCCCTAAAATACGATCTGAAAGTGTCCTTTCAATTTGTTCCACCATCTTCTTATTTTCCTTTAAAATCTCATAGACAGGAATCTTCGTTTTATGGTGAATTACATCTGCTAAATCTTCCTTTGTCACAGTCTTCTTCTCTTTTTTATAAAGAGTCAACTCCAACGTATTTAACTCATCCATTAATTGATTCTCTTTTGATTTTAATTTCGATGCTTTTTTAAAATCTTGACTCACAATTGCTTCCTTTTTCTCATCAATAATCTGATGAAGAGACTCCTGCATTTTACGGTACTTCTTTAACTCCTTACTCTCCTTTAATCTTACTCTTGCACATACCTCATCTAGGACATCAATCGACTTATCTGGTTCATATCTGTCATAGATATATTCTCTCGATAACTTTACAATCTCTCGAATACAAGTATCAGGAATGGTGACACAGTGATATTTCTCGTAAATTGATTTGATATTCATTAAGATATGAATCGTTTCTTCCATATTTGGTTCTTCTACATATACTTTTTGAAATCTTCTCTCTAAAGCACTATCACTTTCAATAAACTTTTTATACTCATCCATCGTCGTAGAACCAATCAAATGAAGTGTACCATGAGCCAAGGCAGGTTTTAAAATATTAGAAGCATCAATTGCCCCTTCTGCTCCTCCTGCTCCTACTAGGGTATGAATTTCATCAATAAATAAGATAATATCGTCATTCTCTTCAATCTCTTTTAAGATCTTTCTCATTCTCTCTTCAAATTCACCACGATATTTCGTACCAGCAACTAAAGTAGCCATATCTAAACTAATAATTCTTTTGTTCTTTAAGGAAAAAGGAACTTCCCCTCTCACAATACGACTACTAAGTTCTTCTACAATCGCTGTTTTTCCAACCCCTGCCAAACCAACTAAAATCGGATTATTTTTCTTCTTTCTCGTCAGGATCTCCATCACCCTATGAATCTCTTGTTCCCTTCCAATCACAGGATCTAAAACATGATTCTCTGCCTTTTTATTTAAATCTACTCCTAATTCTTCCAATAACAGATGTTTATGACTACTCTTCTTATGTGTTTGCGTTAATTTATAAGAAAACTCTTGATATAAGTCGTCAATATCAACATCCATTCCCACAAGAATACGTAGGGCAACTCCTTCTCCCTCTTCTAACAAACTAGAAAACAAGTGTTCTATCGTAACAACGCCCTGATTATTTTCTTTACTATCTACCACGGCTTGTTCTAAAACACGTTTTAAAAGAGGAGTATATAAAAACCATTCACTTTCTTTACTCCCTATTCCAATCATCTTAATAATCTCTTCTCTTACTGCTTCATAAGTAATATGATAACTTTTTAACTTATCAGAAATATCATTGTCATCTTTTAAGATTGCTAGTAATAAGTGTTCACTTCCTACATAAGGATGTCTTAATGCTTTCATCTCTTCCTTCGCATGAATTAATACTTTCCTTGTTTCTTCTTCAAAATTTCCAAACATAGAATCTCCTTTCACATCCATTCTATGTCTATCATGAGAAATATTTTGTCTTTTTAAACCACATACAAGAAAAAAACAATCCTCTTTTCTCGACACAAATTAATTCTTTTGTTGAATCTAATTTTTATAGTCCTCATACATTTCTTGACAATATTTTTCTAAATTACGATAAGCTTGCATAATCTGTAAATCCAACATTCTCATCGATTCTTCCTCTTCTTTTGTTGGTTTTGTTTTCGTCTTCATAAAATAAAGCTGTTGTCTTTCCAAAGTATCAACTGCTCGCTGAATACATTTCGCATATGCGACTAAAAAATCATTCATCTCACATCTTTCCTCCTTGAAATTTAAAAAAGCAGTAGTGATGATTACTACTGCCTAACAACTTCATTATACACTTCACGTTAACTCATTGTCAATTCCTATTTGAACATTTTTTGAAAATCAGATGGTACTTTACACGAAAATACAAATTTCTTTTTTGATACCGGATGAATACAAGAGAATAAAGAAGCATGAAGCAATAATCGATGCCTTGGATTCGTTTTCGCACCATATTTTTTATCTCCTACTAAAGGACATTCCAAACTTTTACAAGCAACACGAATTTGATTCTTACGTCCTGTTTCTAAATCAAAACGAACATAGGCATTAACACCATTCTCTTTTAAAACCTCATAATGAGTAATTGCTTTCTTTCCTTCTTTCTCACTTGTCGCATATACCAGATACTGTTCATTTTCTTTTAAATATTGAATGACAGTCCCTTTTCTTTTTCTTGGTACTCCCTCTGTAACTCCAATATATTCTCTTTTTAATACCAACTCATTCCAATGATCTTGAAACATTCTTTTCAACTTCTGATTCTTACAAAATAAAATCACACCAGAAGTATCTCTATCTAAACGATGAACAATAAAAATACGATTCGATGCTTTCTTTTGCTTTACATAATGAGATACTTCACGATATAGGGTATGATCCTCATGTTGATCTGTTCCAACCGTTAATACTCCAGAAGGTTTATTTACAACAATGATATCATCATCTTCATAAAGAATCTCTAATGAAGTAGGAATTTCTTTTTCTTTCAAAGTAATCTTATCTCCTACTTTTAATGGATAATTATACTTTGTTCTTACTTTTCCATTCACTTCTATGACACCATTCGTAAGTAAACTTTTTCTCTTATGCTTAGAAAGATCTTTCATATTCTCATCTATAAACTCTTTTAAAATACATACTTCTTTTACAACATATTCTTTTCGCATAATAACTCGTTCCATTCTTTTTCACGAAAGCCAACTAAGATGAATGAATCAGACACAACAAGAGGTCTTTTGATTAACATCCCATGTTGACTAAGTAATTCTAGTTTTTCCTCTTCACTCATTGTATCTAATTTCTCTTTTAAAGAAAATTCTTTATATAAATTCCCGCTTGTATTAAAAAACTTTTTAATTGGATACTGACTTATTTTTAGATAATTCCTTAATTCTTCCTTCGTTGGTGTTTCTTTTGTAATATCGCGATCTTGAAACTCTATTTGGTGTTCTTCCAACCATTTTTTGGCCTTTTTACAAGTTGAACACTTTGGATATTCAATAAACTGTATCATGTTATCTTCCTTCCTTTCTTCATTTTATCATATTTATTTCTTATATCCATGATTTTGAAGAAAACTTTTCACATTATATTCTTTTTCCTGTTGTCATTTCATCAGAAGTAATAGAACTGATTTCTTGTTCCATTTTTCTATTTTGCCGCAACTCCTCTATATTTTCATTCATTCTTGAAAGCTGATAATCTAACTGATCGATTTTCTCTTGCACTTCACCTAAAGAATAAAGAGAAGTGTTCACCATATAATTATTGATAAGATAAGGTATACTAGGAATCACTTTTAATCCTGAAACTTTTTTGAATCGATCTTCTAGTTGGTGTAATTGCTCCCTCTGAGATTGAACAAGAGAAGATTGACTTTGTTCTTTTTTCAATAAATCATCATGCTTCATTTGTAATTGCCTTAATTTTTCACGATAAATAGATATTTGTTTATAAGATAATAGTTTCTGCACTTTATTTTTAGACAATTTATTTATCTGGCTTTGAAGAGATTCTTTCCATTCCTGATGAAAAGCAATATCCTTTGAAAGTTCCTTTAATTTTGCTTCTTCTCTTTCTAAATCATCCTTTTTGAATTCTCTTTCACGAATCATAGCTGTCAATTCACCCATATGATCACGAATGATTTTATTTTGACTTAATTGTGAGTGTTGTTCTTTTAAATCATCCATATCTTGTAACCTTTGAGAATATAATTGTTCATACTTCTGTAATACAAACATGCGCATTTCTTCATACGTAACAATATGAGAAAGTTCGTTTTGATATTGAACCTCTTGTTCTCTGGTTGTTGGTCTGATCTCTTCCATAAGAGAAGCAAGCAAACTGGCATTAGGAAACATTTGTTGATCATCTATTTGTGCCATTTTACGAAGAATCATAGAACATTGCTCAAAAGTATGATGATTTTTAAAAATAGAGTTGATGCTAGATTGTAAAGTAACTTTCATGTTTTCAACCGTAAATTTAGAAATCACTTCATCATCTAAATAATCTATCAATGGTGCGAATTTTGAAACTTCTGGATAATCTGGAAATACTTCTAAAAAAGCCGATTGGTATTGTTTATGATAGAAAAAGGAACGGCATTGTATTAAAAAAGTGTTAAAATCTGCACGTTGATGACAGTGTTGTAAATCAAGTGTATTTAAAACATGTTGAATTTGTTCTTCCTTTGGCAACAACTCTCCTATGATATTTTCATTTTCCATAAATGCTTTTGAGGTAACCCTTTTCTCAAGAATTCCTCTGATCATAGTGATATCATCTGTATCACACATATTTTCCGGTTGTTTGAAATCAAGTAACATTATTTTTATTTTATGATTAGGATATTTCTGATCAAATTTTTCTACCTGTTCTAAGACTTTATCTAAAAATTTCTTTTGTGCATAACTGAATTCTCCACTCTCGGGGAGGTTTATTGTCAGATCATTTCCTACGGAGAAAAAATATAAATGCTCATCAGATAAAACACCAAAAGAATCACGAAAAATATAACGTTGAATCAACTCCTCGAGACGAATTGCAATCATATCATGGGTACTACTATCGCCTGTTTTTCGATCCTGGCGATAACATACAGATTGCGTATTTGTAATAATTCCAACAACTCTTTCACCGACACCACTTTGGAGATACTTCTCAAAATATTGATACATATTTGTGTCTAAATAATCATCTATTCTCTGTCTTACCTTATCGTCCATTCTCTATCTCATTCCTCTCATATGATTACTTCATCTCTATTATAGCAAATAATCCATAAAAGTTCATCATTTGGTAACAATCAGGTACGTTCATACAAAAATGTGTTACCCCTTAATCAAAGGTCAACACTTTCTATCCTAATTACATACTCTTAAACTTAGACAATTCTTTTTTTCCTATCGCCATCACTTTCTTTAGAAAAAAAACTAGAGCAATTAATCCCTAGTATTCATTCTAATATGTTGCTAATATCCATTTTTTGATATAGAACTCTAACAATCGTTATTAACTGTTTGTCCTCATTGATAGTATAAAACATAAAAAAATTTTTAACTCTATAACTTCTATATTCATATTTTAAAGTTCCTGTCGTTCGATACACAGAATTTCCATAAGGAAACACGCTAATATTATCTAAACTTTTCATGAATAAATCTCGCAGTCCCTTTGAAGCTGATACATTTTTCAAATGATAAGATATGTAATAATATAATCAATGTCTTCTTTCGCAATAGGCAAAAATTCTATTCTATACATAAGTACTATCCTATCATCTTATTCATACTTTCTAAAATTTCTTCTTTCGTATATCTTTTACAAGTATGATTCATTTCTGATTCTGCTTCTTGTAATTTTTCATAAACGGTGTCATCAAAAGTTTTTGAACATATCTCAAATGGAAGTTTTTGTTCTCTTAAAACTGCTTTGATAAACATATTAATTGCCGTTGAAACATTCATACCAACACTAGCACAAAATTGTTCAAAACTTTTCTTATCATTCGCATCAACACGAACACTCAAATTTGATGATTCCATAATATCCCTCCGTTTCTATATTTATTATACAGCGATGATTGCACTGTTGCCAATACAATGTACCGTTATTGTAATATTATATAATATTGTGTATTATTATTGTTCCATATATTCATTTGATCATTTTCTTATCATTCACATTGTCATTAAAAATATAAATGTTAGTATCAAAATCAGTAAGGACAAATCATCCATAAAAGTTCATCATTTGGTAACAATCAGGTACGTTCATACAAAAAAGTGTTACCCCTTAATCAAAGGTCAACACTTTCCATTCTAATTACATACTCTTAAACTTAGACAATTTCTTTAATTTCATATAAGCAACACCACCGATAATCAACATGACAATACTAGACACAAAGATATCTTTTGTACGAATTCCTGTTTCTGGATTTTCTATTGTTTCTTCTATAACAGAATCGGGTGATGATTGATCTATATCCCCATCATGGACTGTATCATCTTTTGTTCCTTCTACTTTTATATTCATTTGGAATGTAGAAGGCTCGACATAAGGATGGTTTGTTGTAACAAGACTGCTTCCATTTGACAACGTTTTGAGGTAATAATCCCCATCTTGATCAACAATCGAAACAACATCAGATTCAGAAGAATGAAATAAAGTATTTAAAATAGTAGAGTCTACATGCCTCCATAGTTCATACGTTCGATTAACTGGTAGTAAAACTGTTGGAACATTTTCGGTTTCATATGCATAAGCTATCCTTTTTAAATTTTCTAGTTTTGTAAAGTCATATACTTCTACAGGATTTCCAAATACCTCAACTGATTCAACGCTATACGGAATTTGAAGATCTTTTATCAAATTATTGCTTATAGAAAATATTTTTATGCTTTGATTAAGATCTAATTTCATTTCCGTAATTTGGTTACCGCTAGCATAAAAATTGCGTAAATTCCTTAACATAGAAATATCAATAAATGTAATATGATTATCACCTAATGATAAATATTCTAATGATGTGTTATTACTCAAATCAATTTTACTGATTTGATTATCAGATAAAGTTAATTCTCTTAAATTTCTATTATGGCTTAAATCTATTTTACTCAATTGATTGTGCCATACACTTAATGTTACTAATCCCACATTATGGCTTACATCAATCTCACTAATTTGGTTACGGTCTAAAGATACTTCTTCTAAATTTACGTTATGTCTTAAATCTATTTCACTCAGTTGATTGCTCCATACATCTAATGTTACTAATCGCACATTATGGCTTAAATCAATCTCTCTAATTTGGTTACGGTCTAAAGATACTTCTTCTAAATTCACGTTATGGCTCAAATCAATTTTGCTGATGTCGTTATCGCTTAAATATAATCCTTGTAAATTTATCATTTTTTCCAATCCCGTTACATCTGTCACGTTTTTTTCCAAGCATGAAAGACTATCCAACTGTGAAAGCTCTGAATCAGTCGCAACATAATCATAGCCTCGACCATTTTTTCCATCAATATTACTTTCATTTAAAGCATCAATGACACAGCCATAAAAAGCATCATCTTTAAAATCTGAATTTGCTGGTGCTGCAGATACATCTGTTGGTATAACAAACAACATTACTCCTAAAAATAGAATAAAATATCTCCACTTCATAAATTACTCATTCTCCCTACTCTTCAAATTTATTGTAACATAATTATCTATATTTTTATTGCAATTAGAAAATATTTTATTCCTTTTTGTAAACTGCACTGTAAAGAGAAGTTTAACGTCTATTTAACAAGCACACACATTCAACGTGTTCTGTATTTGGAAACATATCGACAAATGTTATTGTTTTTAATTCATATTTTGAAGATAGATCTTTGATATCACGAGTAAGGGTAACTGGATCACAAGAAACATAAATGATTCTCTCTGGAACAAGTTTTAGAAGATATTCCTTGGTCTTTTGATCTAGTCCACTACGTGGTGGATCAACAATGACTTTATTCGCCTGTAAATGGAATTCCCCTAAGATTGTTTTGGTATCTCCTACATAGAATTCTATATTCCTAGTACGATTGATCTCCTGATTCTTTTTCGCACTCATAACAGCTTCTTTTACAATCTCTACACCATACACATGCTTGATATATGGAGCAATGTAAAGTCCAATCGTTCCTGCCCCACAATAAAGATCTAATACAACATCCTTCTCACTCGGTTCTAATTTCTCTTTGACTTGATCATATAACTTTTTCGTCGTCTTCGTATTCACTTGAAAAAAAGATTCCGGTCTTACCAAATAATTCCTATCCCCAATTTTTTCTAATATTTCGTCATTTCCATAAATACAAGTATGATCCACATAAATCGATGTTACCAAATGTTTTATCCTGTGGATAATTTCTTCGTGATCCAAGTTTTCCTGTGGATAAAATACAATTTGTGTCTCTAATCCATCTTGAAACGTACGAATCATGATGTTTTCCACAGAATTTAAAAAACTTGCCCCTTTTAATTCTGTGAATAACTGGTTTATTTTTGGATGTAATAACAAACAGTGATCAATTTCCACAAACTGATGACTCTCTTTTTGATAATAACCCATTTTACCATGTTCAACATGAACAACGACTTTATTTCGGTAATAGAATGGTTCACTAGAGATAATCTCTACATCTTCTAATTCCACCCCAGCAAACTTTTGAAATAACTGTATTCCCTTTTTCTTTTTATATTCTAATTGTTTGGAATAAGATAAATGCATCAAGTTACAACCACCACAAGTTCCATAATAACGACACTCTGGTATCACACGTTCTTTACTTGTCACAAGTCTTTCTACGACTTTAGCCTCACAATATTTCTTTTTCTCTCTAGTCATTTTCACACGAACAAGTTCCTGTGGCAACGCATCTTCGACAAACACAATCTTCCCATTTAGATATCCAATTCCTCTTCCTCGATCATCTAATCTTACAATTTCTACTTGAAACTCCATACACATCCCTCACAACTATTTTACCATGAATCAGAAACTTTTTTCTATTTTAGAAATATTTTCCACATTTTTGATCACAATAACATAGAGGGATGCTTATGAATAAAATTGATAAAAACATAGACCAAATATTTTCTAAAGTACAAGAAATGAATGGGAAAAGTAGTGATATTAAGACAAGAAAAATTAATCAAAATGGATTGGAAATAGGTATTTTATTTCTACAAAGTGTCAGTAGTGATGATAAAATCAGTGATATTTTAATTCACAGTATTATGGAATTATTAGAAGAAGAAAAGATTCCACAAAAGGATTTATTTCAAGTTTTATTCCACCATTTATACAATGGTACCATCAAAGAAATTACCAGTTATGAAGATTTATTCTATCACTTAGTAAATGGTTTTACTGCAATCCTTGTAGATGGAACTGAAAAAGCCATTGTCGTTGAGACAAAAAGTACACTCGACCGTGGAATCCAAGAATCCAACACCGAAACTTCTCTACGTGGTCCTAAGGATAGCTTTACTGAAAATATCGTAGTCAATCAAGGACTCGTACGAAAAAGAATCAAAGATCCCAATCTCTATTTTGAAGAATTATTTGTCGGTCGTAGAACAAAAACCAAAATAAATATCGCTTACTTAAGTGATGTAGCAGATCAAGAACGAGTAAAACAATTAAAAGAACGATTACAAGAAATAGATATTGATGGAATATTAGATAGTGGAAATCTGCGCAGTTTTTTAAATCCGCAAAAATCTGCTTTCCCTAAAATATTAAGTACAGAAAGACCGGATTATGTCTGTGGTTATTTATTAGAAGGAAAAATTGCTATCTTTGTAGAAAATACCCCATTTGTTCTTCTATTTCCAACTGTATTTACAGACTTTTTCCACACGCCAGGAGATTATTATCAAAAATCATATAATGTCAATTTCTCACGTTTCTTAAGAATTTTTGGGTTTCTGATTACACTACTTGTTCCTGCTGCTTATGTTGCCATTATGACTTATAATCCTGAGATGATTCCAGATAAATTATTTATTAGTGTCGCTGTACAAAGAGAAGGAGTTCCTTTCCCCACTGCGATTGAGATTGTAATGCTTGGTATTACCTTTGAACTATTACGGGAATGTGATCTCAGAGTCCCCTCAAAAATGGGAACAGCAATTAGTGTCGTCGGAGGACTTGTCCTAGGAGAAGCTGCAGTCAATGCAGGAATTGTCAGTCCCTTTGCCGTCATTATCGTCGCCATCACTTCGATTGCTGGTTTACTATTCACAGATATCGATATGGTCAATGCTCTTCGTTGGTGGCGTCTTATTTTTATTATCTTTGCTTCTATCTGTGGCATGATTGGTGTTGTCATCGCAAGTATCTTACTTATCACCCATCTTTCTACCTTAGAAACCTTTGGTGTTCCATATCTAACCCCACTTGCTCCATTCTATTTAAAAGAACAAAACGACGCGCTCTTCTTAAAAGAGAAAACAAAAATCAAAAAAAGACCGCGCTATTTAACCAAAACCAATCAAACAAGATTACGCTGGGAGGGAAAGAAATGAAGAAACTAGGTCTCATTCTCACCCTGTTCTTAATTACACTATGTATATCAGGGTGTTATAACTATCATGAATTAGAAAATCTTGCTATCGTAACAGGAATGAGTATCGATAAACAAGATGAGGAATATACCATCGGTGTTCTTGTCGCAAACTCCAAAAAACAAGAAGCAAGTAGTAAAGAAGGAGAAAGTCAAACCATTGTCTATGAGGGAAAAGGAAACTCTGTCATGGAAGCTTTTTATAACATCGATCTGGAAAGTCCCAAACAACTTTATATTGGCCATCTCGCAATTGTACTAATCGATGAAATTATTGCCAAGAATGAAATAGAAAAGATATCTGATATCTTAATTCGTAGCCCAGAAAGTAGAAAGAACTTTTATGTTGCAGTTGCGAAAGATGCGAAAGCAAGTGACATATTAAAAATTACTTCTCCATTGGAGTCTTATCCATCAGAAAGTGTTTCTATGAATTTAAAAAATGCTTCTACTTATCAAGGCATATCAACAGATCTTACTTACAGTGAATTTATCGCATCTATGCTGACTACTGGTATTAGTCCAACCCTTCCTAGTATCACAATAGATGGGGACGTAGACAAAGGAGAAAAACAAGAAAACTTAAAAACAACAGATCCTGAAACAAAAGTAAAACTAGATACGCTAGCAATTTTTAGAAATACAAAATTTATTGGATATGTGAGTAAAGAAGAAAGTAAAATGATTAATATTTTAAATAAGAGAACAAAATATGCGATGGAAACAATTCAATATCAAGATAGTCAAGTTGTTTTTCACCTTTCTAATTTTAAGATAACAAGAAAAGCAGAATTAAAAGACAAGACTCCTATTTTAACAATTACTTTCAAAGCAACAGGAGCCATTAATGAAATTAATACCAATGCCAATCTGAGTGATCCAAACACCATCCAAGAAATTCAAACTGGATTAGAACAAAAAATGACAAAACAAATCCAAAATACCATAGATGCGATGCAGAATCGTTATAAAACAGATATATTTGGATTTGGAAATTTATTTTATCAAAAATACCCAGATTATTTTAAAGAAGTAGAATCGAAATGGAATGAAGAAGAATTTCAAAAAGTAAAACTAAACATCAATATGAACATTGATTTAGAAACCAAAGGATCACTAGAACAAACGATTAGGAGGGAAATGTATGGAAAGAAAACTGAATAAAGAACAAGTATCTATTTTATCCTATTTCCTAATTCGTTCTTGTTTTATGGGACTTGCTATGGAAATGTTAGTACAGATTTCTAAACAAGATAGTATCTTTGGATTAATCCTAGGAGTTATCATGGGAATCATTCCTTTTCTCTTATATCAATACTTAATGGATTATCGTCCTGATTTCAGTATTATAGAACTGAATATGCATGCTTTTGGAAAGAAAGTAGGAAAAATAATTAACCTCTTATTAATTGGATTTGTATTTCTATTAGGTGTGATTGTATTTTGGAATTTAATTATCTTTATTTCTTCTCAATACTTATATCAAACTCCACCCTTATTTATTGCGATAATGTTTATTATTCCTATATTTTATTTATTAATTAGAAGATTAAAAGGAATTAGTAGAGTTGCAACTATTTTATTCTTCTTTGCAATTTTGTTATATTTTATCAGTATCTTAGGACTTATGGGACAAGTTCACTGGTACAACTTTAGACCACTACTCGTCAATTCTACATCCTCAATCATCAACTCTGGCTTTCACTATTTTGCCTATTGTACTTTAATTCTATTTCTAATTACAATCATACCAAAAAATGAAATTGCAACAACCAACCAAATGAAATTAAAAAAATCTTGGAGAATTGGTTACTTTCTCATTCATTTATTTACCTTCTCTGCTCTATTTTTTACGATTGCTGTTTTTGGAATTAAGATGACATTGATCTATCAATACCCAGAATATCACATTCTAAAAAGAGTCAATATTATTGGAATATTAGAGAGAATTGAAAGTACTCTGGCCTTTCGTTGGATTTTTGACTTCTTTATTTCTATTACATTTTGTCTTTATTTTGTAACAGAAGGACTAAAAAGAACTTTTCAAATAAAAAACAATAAACTATTTCTTGGAATCCAAGTGCTTGTATGTATTCTTATTACTTATCTTAGTACCAAAATATTTTCAAACAATACAGAAGGGTTCACTTTCCTCACCAATGTTTTTCCAGCCTTTTTAGTCATTTTCTTCTTTCTGATCCCCTGTCTTACTTACTTTCAACTAAAACGAAAGAGAACGCCATAATACGTTCTCCTTTTTTATCTTAAATAATCTGCGAGAAAGAATATTGCAAACGTAGTCAGAGCAACCATAATTAAAAATAACAATATTTTTAATATAAAACTACCCTTTCTTTTTGGTTTTTCTAATTCTTCCGAAATTTCACTAAAATCATCATCACTAAAGTTTAAACTTGAAGTAAAGAAAGATGTATCAATATTACCATCTTCAAAATCATCGTCATCATCTGGTTCCATATCATCATCTTGTAATAAATTTTGAATCGTACGTTCTTGTTCTTTTTTCCCTTCTTCATCATCTAATTGATCAAATAAAGATAAACTTAACGTCGTATCTCCAAGATGTTCAATTTCTTCATCTGAAAATTGTGCTTCTTCTTCTTTGAGTTTCATTGTTTTCAAAAGATCATATCCGGTATTTTGTAAATTGCGATAACGATCATCTTCCTCTTCTCCGCGATCATTTTTCGCTTTATTTAAAATATCTCGAATATCATAATTTTTATCATCCATTTCTTTGAACGTAGCAAGTTGATCTGTATCTTCTAATGATTTTTTTTCTTCTTGAAAGCGATGTGGCTTTTTCTTTGGCTCCTCTTCTCTTAATAAAAGTTCTTTAATCTTATTGATATCAACAGAACTCGTATTATCAATTCTAGCAACACCTTCTACACTAGAATACTCTAAAGGGGCATCTACTTTGGCATATAAATGTTCATTTCTTTTTGTTCTCATACCAGTAGGTTCTACATCTTGATTACGGTATCGATCCATACGACTAGCCATGCTACCACCTCGTATTATTATCATATCATAATTCGACATTTTTTGAAACCATTTCCTTGTATTTTTCCTGGTATTTCTGTATAATGAGTTTGGTGATGATATGGAAAAGGTAAAAGTAAATCAAAATGTATGTATCGGTTG
>CALVJU010000126.1 GCA_944332375.1 uncultured Bacilli bacterium | reverse complement strand
AATAAAGAAATGGACCAATAATATTACCTTGTCTTACTAGTTTTTTCTTAATTCAAATAAAAAAACTGATAAATAGAAGATTGTTCTATATATCAGTTTTATTTTGACTACTTTTTCAGCAGTCTCGAGAATGTCCAATCTTTTTTTCATTCTCTAGAACAAAATGGAGCAACCCCAGAGATGTTACTCCATGTGATTTTACTTCAGAAAGAAAAAGAGTTGGCCATTTTTACAAGATTAGAAAATGGAAATATCTTTGACTTATCCAGTAGACAAAACTATGTAGATCTCAATCAAATTATGATTACAGATTATGTCAAAGCATCAGATCTCTTTCAAGAAGATCAGGCGAGAATTTCTATAACACCAGAAGAGGGAATCTACTTAGATGTGAATGAGGAATTAAGTGATTACATCCAACTTTGTCAAGAGGAATTACTTGCTCGTTCCAAGGGAGATGATCTTACAGATCTTTTCTTACAAGAGATCCAAAAAGGAATACAAAAAAGAAAATAAACCATGAGAAAAGTACATCCTCATCAGAAAGAGAATGTACTTTTTTATTTGGCAAGACGTTTACTTGTCACTGTGCTCTGAAGAAAATCTATTTAAAAAATAAGTTTTATGATACAATGAAGGAAAGAGAGGAGTTGCTTTATGAGAAAACATAAAATACAAATTGTAATCATTCTTGTTCTACTTATCATAGTTTGTATTCTTGCGGGAATCTTCTTATTTCAAGAAAAAGAACAGAGTCCCGAACAACCAGAACCAACAACAGAAGTAGAACAAACACCAGAGGTCGATGACAATGAGATTGTATTGATTGCTGAAAATGAAAATGGTGAAATTAGTGCGATCAGAGGAAATGGAGAGGAAGTAGTTCTCATGGATCCTTCCCGTTATGATGGATTTGCCTATACTTATTATCAAGAACGATTATATCTTTACTTAGGCCCAGATCACTCTAATGAGGCAAGTAGTGGGAATACATTGGGTTATATCGATCTAACACAAGACGATTATCCGTTTACTATCCTAGGAGAGGTAGTAGGTGAAAATGCTCCAAAATCCATTGCTGTAGCAGGAAATACAATCTATTATACAAACTCAACCGGAAACATTTATTTATATAATATGGAAAATGGAAACAATGTAGAAACACATACTTTAGATATTGGTGTGAATGCAAGCCTGTATACAATTTCTGATGAGATAATGGGATATTCTAGTCCAGGGATGGAATCACTTTCTGGCTCTTCTGATCCTTCCATTGGAATTGTTAATGTACAAACAGGAGAAAAACAAGTGATTGATGATAATGTAAGCGTACAATTTCTTTATCAAGGAAATCTAGTTTATTTAAAATACGTTGCGACTGACCATTCTACTTGGGAATACTACGAATATCGTATTTCAGATGGAACAACAACAAAAATCAGTGATGAGACAAGTGCGGCAGTAACAAGCTTAGATAATACCAATATCGTTCCAGTAGAAGATGGATATATTTATGTCAATCAAAATACCCTTTATCAATTTAAAAACAACGAAATTCAAAAACTCTATGAATTTGATGGTCCAATCTATTTCATGAACCTTGTTTCTAGAAATGAATTAAACCTCATGTATCAAGCACAAGTAAATCCAGAACAAAATACAAGTGTCTCTTATTATCAAAAATTAAATTTAGATACTTTAGAATTAGAAGAAGCAGAAAATAAACAATACTCTAAAATGCTTTATATCAGATAAAGAGAAAAGGAAATTTGGATAAGTTCTAAATTTTCTTTTTATATATTTGAAGTAATAAAATAAAACCTCATGAATTTACAAAGAACATCCTGCATGATACAATATGTTTAATTTCAATATGGGAGGAAAAAGTGTTATGAATATTATCTTTTTAGATGTTGATAGAGTACTAAACAGCGCAAAGGAGTTATCTGAAGGACCATTTTCTAAGATCTCATTAAATGTTTTGAAAAGAATTGTTGATGAAACAAATGCGAAAATAGTAGTGATCTCTTCTTGGAGACTCTTAGAATTTAGTAGAAAAATATTACTTTCTGAATTAGAGAAATATCACCTCAAAGAGAGCGTAATAGGTATGACACCTCATTTACCATCTAACAGAGAAGAAGAAATTATGACATATTTAAAATCAAATGAATTTCCAAACTTAAACTTCATCATCTTAGATGATCAAGTAATTGAGTATCAAGATTTAGAAGAACATGTTATCAAAATAGATCCATATTTTGGGCTCAATGAAGAGCATTTAGAAATATGTATTCATTTACTAACATCAAAAACAAAGACGAAGTCCTAACTAGGATCATAAGGAAGATAGATTTACAGTGTCATAGACTTTATGTCAATAATTTGATACAATATTATTGGTAATTTAGAAAGAGAGTGAATTATGAGTTATTTGATTAATGGATTTCGAGGATTTTGTATGGCACTTGCTGATAGTGTCCCAGGAGTATCTGGTGGTACCATTGCTTTTATACTAGGATTTTATGATAAGTTTATTAATTCTCTAGATGATTTAGCTTTTGGTAATATGGAAAAGAAGAAAAAAGCATTGTTCTTTCTTATTAAATTAGGAATTGGATGGATCATTGGAATGATTCTTGCGGTATTAGTACTTGCTAATTTATTTGAAAGTCATATCTATCAAGTGAGTTCTGTATTTATTGGCTTTATTTTATTTTCTATTCCATTGATTGCAAAAGAAGAAAAAGATTCTTTAAAAGGAAAATATTACAATTTGATTTTTACACTTATTGGAATTGCAGTAGTTGTTTTGATTACTTATTTTAACCCAATCTCAGGTGATTCTCATGTTGTAGATATTTCTCATGTTGATGTAGGACTTGCACTTTATTTGTTTGTCGCAGCTATGGTATCTATTTCTGCCATGGTATTGCCAGGAATCTCTGGATCTACACTCTTGTTGATCTTTGGACTTTATATTCCAATTATTTCAGCAATTAAAGAATTCTTACATATGAATTGGAGTTACTTTCCAGCATTATTCATCTTTGGATTAGGAATCATCTTTGGAATTATATTAGTAATCCGTCTCATTAAAATCGCATTAAAAAAATATCGAAGTCAATCTATTTATTGTATTTTAGGATTAATGATTGGATCTATTTATGCGATCATTATGGGACCTACCACATTAAGTGCAACAACAGATCCATTATCATGGTCTACATTTAGTATCTTATGCTTTCTTTTAGGTGGAGCAATTATTATAGGATTAGAAAAAGTAAAAGGAATTCTTGAAAAGAAACAAAAACAAGAAATCGCATAAAAGGCATGATTTATCAATATGCCTTTTTTATTTTGGTTCTCTTTTCATCAGAAACATTCCAATAGTACGATGAAACAGATTGACTCTATAGTTGGCTAGAGTGTTAAAGTAAAGATGGAGGAGGAAAAAAGATAGCTTTTTCTAATCGGTTGTAGTATGATGAAAACAAGAAAGGTATGAATCGTTATGTTGTATAAAATAGGGGAATTTTCAAAACGCACCAATACACCCATCGGTACACTCAGATATTATGATCAGATTGATTTATTAAAACCATGTGAAGTCGATTTATTTACAAACTATCGATATTATCAAGAAGAACAAATCCAAGACTTACAATTGATCAACGAATTAAAAGAAGTTGGCTTCACACTAGAAGAAATCAGAGATCATTGGAATCATTTCAGCGAAGAACTCTTTTTACAAAGAAAAGAAAAATTACTAGCAGAAATCCAACAAAAACAAGATGCGATTAAAAAAACAGATCATCTAAGAAGTCGTATCCAAAATGGCAAAATCACAAAAATAGAACCAGTAGTCTATAAAAAATTAAATTGGAGAGGATGATATATATGAACCATACAAATTTAATCATAGGAAAATTAAACACTTATAAAACAACAGGAATTCTGTTTCCAGAAGTATCAAAAGCAATCAAAAACGGAGAAAATTTATTTATTTTAGATAACAAAGAAGAGTATTATCGTACATTTCAAGAAGAACTAGATCATAATCACTATACAACATATGTATTTCACTTAGAAGATGCTTACCATAGTCATAGTTTTAATCCCCTTATGACTCCTTATCAGTACTATCAAGAGGGAAAAAAAGATAAAGCAACAGAGATGATCAAAAATATCGCTTTAGAACTTTTCCAAGGAGATAACGTAAATAGTGATCCTTTTTGGTCAAACACAGCTTCTAATTATTTTACAGCTCTTGCTTTGATTTTATTTAAAGAAGCAAAAGAACCAGAAGTAAATTTAGGAAGCATTCAAATCATGATCAGTCAAAGTGATCAATTAAAAACTTATTTTGATCAATTAGATGTACTCGATCCTATTTATATCTCAGGAAGCGCAACTGTCTATGCGCCACCAGAAACAAAAGCAAGTATTATCTCTGTATTAAGACAGAAATTAAATGATTTCTGTGTCAGAGAACAATTATTTCAAAATCTACTTGGAAATGAGATTTGTCTCAATCAATTAAAAGAAAAATGCGCAATCTTTTTCATCGCAAACGAGAAAGTCAATTGCTTAGGAAACATATTGATAGATCAATTAGTAGAAGTTTCACTAGATCATCATGTTCCATTTACTTTCTTCTTAGATGATTTCTGTGATATGCCTGCCTTATTAGCATTTGAAAAGATGTTACAGAAAAAAGTAAACATGTTTGTAACAACAAGATATCCTGAAGAATTAGAGGAAAAATATGGCAAATTGATTATGGGCAAATTTGAACATTGTATCAACAGTGTCGATGTAGTTGAGAAAGACAACGTCATGAAGTTTGGTAATTGTCATGAGTACCCGAAAGCCAAGGAACACAAAGGAACGTATTTTTCTGTAGAGCAATTGGTCTCACGTTCATAAATTTGTCTGTTTAAAATAAAAAGCTATGATTCATTTCACGGCTTTTTTTGTAAGATTAGGATAGGAGAAAAATTTGCAGATTGACAAAGTAAGAAATGTTGTTATAATTGGAAGTATACAAGGGGAATAATGGAACAAAGTCATGTTATGAAAAGATGAGGAAATTTACTAGGAAATGGGATGTGATTGATAATTGCAGGAGGAGAAGAAATGAAACAATTATTTTTTACGAGTAATACAAAACATTATCATAAAGTTAATGAGAAAAGATTACCTAACAAAATAGATAATACAAATGGAATTGTGGTTCAACTAAAGCAACGTATTGATGAAAATGATGTCATTTTATTTATTGCAGCAAGTCCAGATGATAGGGAGAAAGTAGATCGTTATACATCTTTGATTTTTAAGGGTTTTCAGTTGTCAAGTATCACTTTTTCTGAATATTTGATTTTAGATGGTAGAACAAAAGATCAAGCAAAGGAATATATAAACAGATCGAATGTAATCTTTTTAAGTGGTGGCGATACTTATATAGAAAATGAGTTCTTTCAACAATTACATTTAAAAGAATTATTGGAAAATTTTGATGGTATCATCATCGGACAAAGTGCTGGGTCTATCAATATGGCCGAATATACTTATAATAGTCCAGAAGAGGGAGAAGCGTCTGAGCCTATTTATTTTGAGGGACTTGGATTAAGTAATCTCAATATTGAACCACATTTTGTTCTAGATACAACTGGTTTTGATGAAATGCAAATGTATCAAAGAAAACATCTACTAGAAGAATCAAAAAGAAGACCTATTTATGCTTTGTGTGATGGTTCTCATATATTTGAAGATGATGATTCTATCATCGTTTATGGAAAGGCATTTCTCGTGAAAGATG
>CALVJU010000125.1 GCA_944332375.1 uncultured Bacilli bacterium | reverse complement strand
TGGATTGAACTATTAAATCTCGGTTATAAATATTCTAACATTTATTGTTAAGTTAATTTTTTAAAATTTATAATCTTAACTTGTTTTTAGCATGCTTTATTTTATTAATTCTATTGTCAAAGATCATCTTTCTATCTTTTTTTGATAGATTTATATCAAGATTTTCATCTTAATATTTTTTCTTCTAATGTGCCTAGTTTTCCATAAAACTTTTCACACTATCTCCTATCTTTTTAATCATATCAAATTTCAACGAAAAAATAAAGAGCAAGGTTGCTCTTTACACATTGAAATTCATTTTCATTTGTTTCTGATTTGTCATCTTTACAATTTCAAATACTTCTTTAAAATCTTTTACTGGATAAAATTTAATCTGTTTTCTTACTTCCATTGGAATTTCTTCTAAATCTCCTAGATTATCTTTTGGAATAATAATTTTTGTAATTCCATTTCGTGCTGCTCCAACTGCTTTTTCTTTGAGTCCACCAATTGGTAATACTTCACCACGAAGAGTAATTTCTCCTGTCATCGCAAGTTTCTCACTAACTGGTTGTCCAGTAAAGGAACTGACTAAAGCGGTTGTAAGGGCAATTCCAGCACTTGGTCCTTCTTTTTTGACAGCCCCTTCTGGAACGTGAATATGAATATCATTTTCTTCTAATAGTTTCTCATCAATTCCAAACATCTCTGCTTCTGACTTGATATAAGAAAGAGCAATCCGTGCACTTTCTTTCATCACATCTCCTAAAGAGCCTGTTAATACCAAATTTCCATTCCCCTTAAAATAGGTCACCTCAATTGGTAAAGTATCTCCTCCATAATTGGTATAAGCAAGACCATTTACCACACCAACTTGTTTCTTTTCAATTTTAGAAAACAAATACTTCTCTCTTCCTAAATATTCATAAATCATCTGATTATCCACAATATAAACATCTTCTACTGTTCTCGTCATAACCATATTCGTTACTATTTTACGAACAATCGTTGAAAGTTGACGTTCTAATTCACGAACACCTGCTTCTTTAGTAAAACCACGAATAATTTTTAAAATCATCGCATCACTAATTTTAATCTTATTACGATGAATTCCATGCTTCTTACAAATATTTTTCAAAAGATACTTTTTTGCAATATCGACTTTCTCATACTCTGTATAACCAGATAGTTCTACAATCTCTAAACGATCTTTCAAAGCTTCTGGAATATTTTCAATATAATTCGCAGTTAAAATAAACATAACATGGGATAAATCATAAGGTTCTTCTAAGTAATTATCTACAAATGTCTTATTTTGTTCTGGATCCAATACTTCTAGTAAACTACTTGCTGGATCGCCACGATAATTACTATTTAATTTATCGATCTCATCAATTAAAAACAGTGGATTACAACTCTTTGCTTTCTTCATAGAACTGATAATTCTTCCTGGAGAAGCTCCGACATACGTTCTACGATGTCCAATAATCTCTGCTTCATCACTCACACCACCAACAGAGATTTTTACGAAATTTTTATGAATCGCTTTGGCAATAGAAATCGCAAGTGTTGTTTTTCCTACTCCTGGAGGTCCTACAAAACAAATAATAGGACCATTTAAAGACTTTGTCATTTGATTGACCGCCAAATACTCAATCACACGATTCTTTACTTTCTCTAACCCCGCATGAGAAGCATCCAAGCGTCTTCTCACCTCTTTTAAATCCGTTTCATCTTCTGTATATGTGTTCCATGGAAGAGACAAGAACCACTCGATATACGTTCGAATCACTCCTAACTCAGGGCTCATCTGTGGTAGTTTTAAATAGCGTTTCATTTCTTCTCTTAAGCGATTTTTTATCGTTTCTGGAGCATCTAAATGTTCAATTTGCTGTTGTAACTCTTCTGTCTCTTCCTTAGCATCTTGATCTTCTCCTAGTTCCTGTTTCAAGACTTTAATCTTTTCTTTAATTAAATATTCTTTTTGATTAGAATCAATCTCATTTTTTACTTTTGTATCAATTTCTTTTTCTAATTCATAAGCTTGTTCTCCACGATAAATATCTTCTAAGATCATTTCTGTTCTCAGTTTTGGATTACACTCATATAAATATTCTTTTAACCGTTCAAAAGTGAGTGGTAAATGTGCAGCAATTAAATCAGTGACTACACTTAAATTAGAAGAAGTTCTAATTTTTTCGACAATACTATTAGAGACATAAGGAATGAGTTCTAAATAGTGATCTAATTCACGATTTAATTTTGCTGATAAGATTGCGGTTTCCGCATCTTCTACTTTCGTTTCTATATCCGTTTCAATAAAGGCTTCCATTTCTCCATTTTGATTTTGATGGAGAAACTCGAGAATACGGGCTCTTTTCTCACCACGCATCACAACGCGAATCTTTCCATTTGGAAGCTCTACTTTATTTAATATTTTGGCAACAACGCCAATTCTTGCGATATCATCTAACACTGGATTTTCTTCAAATTGATCAGGACCATTCATAACAAAAATCTGATTGTCGTGAAATAGTTCTGCAATATCAATCATATTCTTGGCTTGATGTTGTTCAAATTCAAATCTTACTTCTGCATGAGGAAGTAATACCAATCCTCTAAGTAAAATCACTGGCAAGCTCTTTTTCACAAAATACCACCACCAAATTGTTTTTTATTATAGTATAAATTGAAGGAAAAGTATAGTCTTTTTTTATCTTTCCACACGAGTTGTAAGGGAAATTCCTTCCGGAATCTTTCTTTGGATTTCTCTTGAAAAATAAATTTGTGTTGTCTCTTCTTTTTGTAAAATAGGATATTTCTCATGATTTTGAACTAAGAATCCCTTCTTTTGTCCATATTGTTTTAATAAAGGATATTTTAATGTCATAACAAGCGGTCTGGTTTCAATCACTACTTCGAGTGGTGGAACTTGTTGATAACGCTTTTGATATGCTTCGTAGATATCTTTTATTTGTTCCGTTGAACACTCTAGAGATACTGTAACTCTTTTCGCTCCCATTGCTTCTAGAAAGCGTACTGCATAAGAATTCGCTATATTAAAAGTATGATTTGTAATAAAGTTAGAATAATGCATCAGACTTCCATACTCGGAAATTAACACCGTGTTTTCGCATGCTGGATACTGTGTCATAACAGAATCTAATTTTAAAATAACCTTAGGATCTTGACAATACTTCTGATAAAGAGGTTCCTCTAAATAAACTTGCTCAAACTTCTTCTGATCCTTTTGGTAAGTTTCTTCTTCGTAAAACAATCCTGTTTTGTATACCTGTTTTTCTTGATGTTCGATCCTTTCTCTTTGATAAACCTGTTTTTGATGAGCTTTCCTTTCTAAACGAACTTGATTCAACTGTTCTACCATTTCTCTTCGAAAAGCATTGATCTTAGACATCGGAATAAATCCCTCTTCTCCCACTACCTTTAACTCCTGAAATGTATAAACTGTATCATTTAATTGCGCGAGTTTTTGTTTGAGTTCTTGCTTTGTTACAGCTCTCGTCTTCGCTTTTTGTAACACTTCTTTTGAGGTAATGGTTAAGGTGTGTTCTTGATCTGTGACTGTCACTTGAAGGGGTTGTCCAATGTGGCAGATACAAGTTCCCATGATAGGAACTTTTCTCTTTGACTCTTTTAAATATAGTTGGATCTCCTGCATCAAAGCAGCATCTGTCGTCTTGACTACTTGATCTCCAATCGAAACACTTCCATGAATTTTGAAAGTAATGATCTCACCCTTTTTTGCTTCATAAACTCTTTGATTCTTTCTATAAAATTCATTTAATACAGTTCCTACATCTTTTTTTCCTAAGATACGAAGTCCATCGTGAATTTGAACAGAGTCACTGAGTTTTATCTGGACTGTAGAATGATGAAAAGAAATGACCTTTCCTACAGGAATACCGATATGATTTGGTCTTTCTGGATTCGAAAAATGATCCATACGATCGTGAAATAAGAATCCTTTAGTAAATTTTCGATGGAAAATCTTTTTTAGGTTTTTGATCTCTTCCTCTGTTATTTTTACTTGCTGAAATTGCAAGTAAGAGTCAATTGCTTTTCGATATAAAGAAGTAACATAGTAAACATATTCAGGACGTTTCATTCGCCCTTCTATTTTGATACTATCTACTCCTGCTTCGATCAATTCACCAATGTATTCTAGCGTATTTAAATCTCTGGTACTGAGTAAATATCCTTGGTCTATTTGTTTTCCAGACTCTGTTTCTAGCTGGTATGGAAGACGACAACACTGGGTACAGGTACCTCGATTTCCACTTCTTCCTCCAATCATACTAGACATAAGACATTGCCCAGAATAGCTAATACATAAAGCACCATGACAAAATACTTCTAAAGGAAGATCTACTTCTTGTCTAATTTTTTTGATTTCTTCAATTGATGTTTCTCTTGCGATCACTGCTCTTTGAAAACCAATTTGTTTTGCGAACTGGACACCAGACTGATTATGAAGATGCATTTGGGTAGAAGCATGAAGTTCTAAATCTGGATAACGTTGATGAATTAGATCAAACATGCCAATATCTTCAATAATCAGAGCATCTGGGTGAAAGAGAACCAGTTCATCAATATAATGAAGAAAAGACACAACTTCACTTTCATAAATCATTGTATTTACAGTAATATAAACTTTTACCCCATATAAATGCGCAACCTGGATGACTTCTTGTAATTCTTCCATTGAAAAGTTTCCTGCATATTTTCTAGCACCAAATTCATAACCGGCTAAATAAACCGCATCACAACCACCTAATAAAGCTGCATAAAAACTTTCCATGTTTCCACAAGGTGCAAGTAATTCTATTTTTTGCATATTACCACCGCCAGTAATATTGTAACATACTTTTTTTTGTGATAGAATGAAATTCTAGAAAGGAAAAGTATGAAAGCAAAAGAAATTCATTTTACAAAGAAGAAAGAACAATTACGCAAGAGAATTATAAGAATTGCGAATTACATGATTCAAAATCAACAAGGATTAACAAAGACAGCGATGCGCTTTAAAACAACAAAAGAACAAATTGAACAGTATGTTACCGCTGACTTTATTCCCTTTGTTCTAGCAGATCCTTCTTTAAAAAATTTATACATTGGTGTAAAAGAAGTGATTCGAAAACATGCCGATGAAGATTTTGAACTTCCTGAGAAGATCTTACTTCGCATGAGAAAAGATATGGAAAAGGGAAAAAAGACAGAACAACTATTACAAGAATTACCATATTATTTCAAAGATGAACATTTAAAATTATCTAACCCAATCACCTTAGAAACATTAGAAAAACAATTAGCAACAGCAAACATAGAGCCAGAAACAAAAGAAACACTTTTAGAGACTCCAATTCCAGAGGAAACTTTGATATTTATGTTAATGGATTATTCGACACATGGTTCCTTTTATCAATTAGAACAGGACTATGGATATTCTAAAGAAGCATTTTTAAGAGAATTATCACAAAAACTACCAGAACAAATTCCACTAATTCAAGAGATTGAAAAACAACATACGGAAAATCGACCGAGAAAATAATTATTCTGTTAACATCTGTTCTAAAGTAACGATTTGATATCCTTTTTGTTTTAAATATGTAATGACTGTTTTTAACTCTTCTTTTACTTGTTGATGAGATGGAAGTAAAATAATACTTCCATTTTTTATTTGTGAAGTGATTTCGGTATAGGGATTTTCTTTTACAATGATACTAGGATATATGGTATAGTTCTTTTCTTGTGTACAATGTTTTAAAGCACTTTGATTCTTTTCTGTTACTAAACAATAGCTTTGTTTTTGACCACCAATTCTTTTGATAATGGTATTCATCCACGTGAAAGAATCTTGTTCATAATCGCCACCAATACTATAGTTTCCAATGGTGTATGTTTCAGTCAGTTCTGTTAATCGTTCTTGATTTTGATTGAGCCAATTCGCATCAATAAAAAAAGTAGCGCCAATTTCTTCTTTTTTCAAAATAGAAATAAGAGAATCAATCTCTGTATTTTTCTCTATTAAAAATAATAAACTCACTTGTCTTATATTTGGATTTCCACTGCGAACATATAAATCATACCTATCTTTTATACTTACTTCAGGAGATACTTTGTCATACTTGAGTAAGCTAGGATAAAACTTTCCATAGTGTTTCATCTGTTCATAGCTTTCTTTTCGATTGACTATTTTACCAGAGATACCAGGAGTAATGATATCGCCATCAATCGAAGCATTTTCTGCTGGTACTTGGTATTTTTGTTCTTGTTCTTTCAGAGTAACCATAATCTCATCGACTTCTTTTACAACATCCATTGTTTTTTCTGTATAAAAGAAACTAAAACAGATTAAACACACAAATCCTAACGTTTCAAAGAATCGTTTCATAATGACCTCCCATTTTAATGTATGAGAAAAAGAAAACAGATATGATCTGTTTCTTAAGTGATATTTAGATTCTGTTTGATTTCAGATACCAAGATAGTGATTCTAATTTGTATCAAAAATCAATTTTACTGTTACCGTGATATATTCATCATTGAATTGACTTTCAAAATTAAGACTTGCAACTAAAGCGGAATATTTGACATTGCTTTTTAACAAATCCGTTAATTCTTTTGCATAATATCTAGGAACATAACCTACATGATAATTCTTACCATCTTTGTGAAGGATAAATTTAATCGCATGTTCATCATATGGATTTTTATCATCCATTTCAAACAATAATCTATCATTCATATGAATGAGATTCCGACACAGTTTTATATCAGAACAATGTCTTGTTCCAACCACATCTAATTCTATTTTATCTTTATGAAATGAAGGGACAAACTCATAATTATCTGTTATTAATCGACCACGGGTTGCTTCTAATATTTCTAACTCTGTAGCATTTCTCGTTAAATTATAGGAATTTAAAATTTCTAAATAATCCCTTCGTTTTGAATTTGGTAATCTTGTTTTTATATTTGTGAACAGTCTCTCACTTGTATAAATTTTTTTCACATCATCAAATCCAGGGAAGAAGCGAAAACCATCATTTCTTGCTTCATTCAATTCTGGATCAACGTATTGAAAAGAATAATACTTTTGATCATAACTTAAAACTCCAATTTTATACCCTCTTCTCGTCTTTGGGCTTTTCCAAATTAACCACAATTCTTTTTTCATTTTAAATCTTTTGCTCTTTCATTAAAGTACTTTATCATTTATAGAAAATAATACTGGAGAACATGCTACTGCTTGTATCCATGGATTCTCATTACTTGCTTTTATTTTTGTAAAATAAAAGATAAAAGCTGATAAATTGACTCCACTTGTAACACAAATAACAAGATCATCATCCTCTTGATAAGTATTTACTAAATCATCAATTGCCTCCATATTTCTCTCTTGACATTCTTTCCAAGATTCATTCTTATCTATTTCGTTAAAACGTGGCTCTTCATAAATAGGCACTTGGATATACTGATTGAGAATTTCAGCAGTATGTTTACAACGTAAATAAGGAGATGTATAGATTGCTGTCACTTTCAGTTGTTTTAATTTTTCAGCAAGTAAAAAAGCTTCTTTCATACCTGCTTCTGTAATGTCTTGCTCTTGTTTTTCTACATTGGAAGAAACATCTCTTTCCGCATGATGGACATAAATCAATTTCATAACTTTTCACCTCATCTACATGATATCATTTTCCCTATTATTCCTCAATTTTCATAAGTCAAAATTAACATTAATTTTACAAAAAGAGAAGGAAATTAAATCTCCTTCTCATCAAACTCTTCTAAGAATTTTACATATTGAACTCTTCCTCGTTTAATTACAAATCCAAAGCCATCTGGAACTTCTTTCTTCATCTCATCTAATTTTTGTGTTGTTTTAATACTAAATTGTTCACTAATACCATTACCAAGATAAATTCCAAAATTATTATTGACTTCACTCTTATACCAAGGTTCGAATTCAATTTTCTTAATCTTATCAATGGTATCAATCAATAAGAAAGAAACAATTCCTAAATCTTTTCCAAGTGTAAATAAATTACCAAACTTTGTTTTATTATCTGCATTTAATTTATTCTTAAATGAATCTACTCCGATAATAAAGATTGTAAATGGTTTTTTACCTTGGAAAATACTCTTATCATAATTATTCTTTTCAAAAGCATCTTTTTCTTGTTGTAAGAAATTGGTAAAGCTTTCAAAAATCTCATTGAATTTCTGATCAATATACTGTACTTTTTCTGAAGAAATATCATACGTATCATCTTCCGCATTAATGACAATTACTTGTTCTTGTCCTAATGCATCAATCTGACGAACTAACATAGTAATGAAATTATGAAGTGTATTTAGTTCTAGTGCAGAAATTAAAGTCGCATAATTTTTGATGAAAGAATAACGAACTGGCTCTAAGGTATTTTTATCAATTCCAAGAGCAATTTGATGTTTATTAACTCGTTCATTTTTCAACATCGCATATGTAACTTTCTCTGGTAAGACAGGAATAGATCTTGCTTTTGTTTGATACTGTTCTTTTTGACTCTGACAAGTTTCTTTTACTACTTTACTAATCTCATCTCTATCCGTGACAAAAGCTGTCTGAAATTCATAAATCTCATCTAACTTCATAATTCCTCTACCAAATGCTTTTGTTGGATATGTCTTATGAACATTTCCTAAAATTGTTGTATAATCATCTTCACTATTTTGTTGTAGAGAGTAAATAAATGAGAAATTCTGACGAAGTTTAAAACGAATTCCATTTGGTGTATTGACTGTAATTAAGAAATAAATTCCATATTTCGTACACTCTCTGGTTAATACAATCAACTCATCATCAAACTCACCATATTCATCTTGATATGCTTCATAATTATTTATCATAACAACAATACAAGGAACAGGTTTTTGACTATTTTTACAATACTCTTGATAATTTCCACCATAGTCAGAAAATAAACGTTTTCTTTCTTCCATTGTCTGATCTAACATCTTAAATAAATTTCTAACCTTCTCTTCATCACTAGAAGTAACAATATCACCAACATACGGTGAGCTTGTAAACATCTTTAGTGTTTCTGCACCAAAGTCTACAATATAGTAATTCACATCTTCAGGAGTATATTCTAAGAAAGAAGAATAAATCATAGTAGTGAGAAAATTCTCTTTTCCTGAACCACTCGCTCCGTATAACAATACATTACCTTGATAAAGAGGAACAATAAATTCTTTTTGTTCCTGTCTTTTTGGAACATCATACTCTCCTACGATAATTTCTAGTTGATATGGTGTTTTTTGATGTGTATATTTCTTTAACAATGTTTCTAATTTTAAATCAGTAGGTATTTTATCTAACCAAAGTGGCTTTGTTACAATCTTTTCTTTTTCTGCTAAAGAAGCTAAATATTTCACTAAATTTAATAACTCTTCTCCATTCGATGGAGTACTTACTACAACTTTTTCTCTTGTCTCTACAGTCTTAGTTGGATAACCAATATTATCGATAAATTGAATCGAAGTATCCAAAGACTTATTTACTTTATTCGCTGGAACATACTTTCCTCCGGCCCAAGCAGCTTGTCCTAAAACAAAGATCTCATTATATCCCACTTGGAAGTAAAACCTACCTGTTTGCTTTAAATAAGCAGCATCTGGGCATTTAATCACTTCATTCGAGTCTGACTTATCTTGTACCCTCATACAAACACGAAAACGCGTATTACTCCAAATCTGTGGATCAACCACTCCACTTGGCTTTTGTGTCGCAAGAATCAAGTGAACACCTAAACTACGTCCAATACGTGCTGTACTAATCAACTGATCCATAAACTCAGGTTGTTGATTCTTTAATTCAGCAAACTCATCACTAATGATAAATAAATGAGAAACCGGTTCTTTTACTAAATGTTCACGATACATTCTTTGATACTTATAAATATCAATCGTACTTTCCTTAGAAATTTCTCTTGCTTCATTAAATAAAGCTTGTCTTCTTTTTAATTCCGATTCAATAGAAGCCAAACTTCTTTGAATCTCGTTTTTATCTAAGTTCGTAATCGTTCCCACCAAATGTGGTAATTTTAATCCTAAAGATTGATTTTGAAAAGCAAGCGCTAATCCTCCACCTTTATAATCAATCAAAATAAATTGTACTTCATAAGGGTGATAATTAATTGCCATAGATAAAATATAAGTAATAATAAACTCTGATTTACCACTACCAGTCATACCAGCTATCAACCCATGTGGTCCGTGATACTTCTCATGTAAATCAATACTAATCTTTTCCCCATTTTTACCAATTCCAACAGGTACAGATAAATTCAACATTGGATTATTTGTCTTCCATCTTGATAAAGAATTTAATTGTTCTACTTTTCCAACATCATACATCTCTAAAAATCCTAATTTATTTGGTAACAACCCTTCTCGATTATAATCAAACTCAATTGGAATATTCGCAAGTTTTTCTACACAAGCATCATAATCAATCGTATCTTTAAAATCAATCTCAAAGAAATAAGGTTGATTCATATTCTTACTCGTATGTAATTCTCCATTTGTCTGATTTAATTGAATAAAAGTAGTACATT
>CALVJU010000124.1 GCA_944332375.1 uncultured Bacilli bacterium | reverse complement strand
GATATATCATATTTTTTTCTTAAATCAACTATATCTTGTGGTTTAATGATATTTGCTTTTTCTCTATATAGTTCATATATTCTTTCATTATTTTTTTCTTCAATTTCATTTACATATAAATCTTGATTACATTCTTTACATACAGCTACATTTTCATAGGTATTTATTTCTATTCCTCTAAATTCCTTTACGTCCCTTTTTTCTATTTTATATTCTACTTCTTTTTTACAATATGGACAATATACTCTCATTTTAATTCACCTCATCATATTTACCAAATTCATGTACTGACAAACAGACTGACTTTTCTATACTTTCTACTCTAATTTTAATATATAACTTAGTTCCTTCAAATAAAGGACTAAATTTAAATATCCACCCATTATATTGTGGATCTCTGTCTTTTTCTGGACCAGCAAAGCAATCATCTACTGAGAGTTCTCTAATGATGTCTTTAATATCATCATCATTTAGGCTGTAATCTCTCATAAATTCTATATTTTTCCTCGTTCTGACAATAACAAATTTATCTCCGCTATTATCATTGTCTACAATTTTTTTGATTTTCAGTAAATTCTGACTTTGAATTTGACCTCCTATTATATTCATATGCCATCTCCTTAAAGTTAGTGCCACTTTTTGATGACAGTTTAATTTTACCATGGCTATTATTATTAGTCAATACTTTTTCATAAATTTATTGGTAAATCCTCTTATTATTAAATCAAATCTTCATTATATAGTATTTATTATTTCTATTTTTATACAATTTAATTACATTATTATTCTTAATCATAATAAAAGTGTGAAATTTGATCATTTAGATTCAAAGTCATTTTTCACACTTTTTAATTATACTATAAAATCATTCATTTACTTGCCATTCTCCGTTTTTCTTACATTTTGACTATATATGTTTTTACTATTCTCATAAATTTATTAATTTACTCTGATATTTCTTATTAATTTGTTGATGGATTTGTTTTTAATATGTTTATAATTACTTATTTTTTAAAGTGCAATTTTTGCACTTTAACATAACAAAGATTGCACTTTAAATCTTTTATTTACTACTAATTTGATTTATTACTTGATTATATCCATTTAACTTCGCTTCTTTTACTTCCTTTATAATATCTCTATTCTTTTTCAACTTTATTAATTTATGTCTTATTTTATTTGGAAGCATCAATTTAGCTCCATCTTTAGAAAGAATATTTCCTGTGACTCTTTTGAATTCATTTTCTCCATAAAATTTTAATTTTTTCTTTTGAATTCTATATCCATTTGACTTTACAATTCCTATAATCTTTTCTATAATCTGTTTGTTAATTTTTTCTTTAGATGAAATGACAATATCATCTACATATATAGAAATTTTACAATTATTTTTCATCCCTAGTTCTACAATTTGATCAAACATTTTATAATTTACTAAATATGATAGAATACAACTTATTGAAGATCCTGTTGGAACATGGTTTTTAAATCTTATTCCAGTTAAATCAATATAATCAAATATTTTATTATCTAAATTATCTATTTTGTTTAAATCTATTGTACACAAATCTGTTAAGATTTTAGCCACATCACTGCTGTTTTGCATATCATCTTTAAAGAATTTATATACCTTTTCTCTGCCTATATTAGGAAAAAATTTGCTTATATCCAATGCTACAATATATTTGCATCCTATATGTAATCTTCCATTATCTATGTATGATTTTCCCGATATTCCAGAAAAAACATTTTCATCAAACTCTATATTTTTTAAGCATATTTGAATTTTTTTTTGAACTCTCTTTAGTTCTTTTGAACTTACTGGTTCAATCAATCTTTTTTTCCCTTTACAAGCAATATATGGAATATATGAATTACATATACTTTTTATTTCTTTACAATTTTTTATTCTTAATAGCTTTGCTAAATCTCTCTTTCTATTTATTCCATATAATTCACAAGTTGTTAAATTCATAAAAATCCCCCTTTTATAAATAAACTAATTTATAATTTACTTATAAAAAGGGAATTTAGTTAGTCTTTTTTGGAATCTTTATAATTTCTTACAATAATAGTAATAATATTATTACCAACGATAGCAGCTATCGCTGTTACTATTACTGAAGGATTCCACCTTAAGTAAGTTCCAATTACTGACACTACTAAAAACTCTAAAATTACTGGTACTATTTCAATTATTCTTTCAAATAATTGAATTTTTAATTCTTGTATCTGCTTTTTTGGTAACATCATTATTTCATTCACCTCCATTTACAAATTAGAACATTCATAAAATCTGTTGCGCGCTTTTACAAATTTCATAAACGCCCTTCGCATCTAATTTTGGATTTGTGAATGGTATTACTCTCGGAACTAACTATCTTCCATGTCCTTCGCATAATATGCAAAGTATCTATACATAAAAACATTGTAATCATATCTCGTGCATTTATGCACTAAGACAACATGTCTTAGTCATTTTGTCTTAGATATAATAATACATATTCCCACGTATAATGCGAACTAAAAAGTTCTCGATATCTTTCGATAACCAATAGAAGGGTTTTTCGAACACCTTGGAACTGATTGATATTATATAGTATTTTTTTGCTTTTTGCAAATATTATTATAAAAATACAAGGTGAGTTCATTATCACCTTGTATTATATGTTTTATTATTCATTATAATATTTTCTAAAGTTTTCGGATTGTTCCAAAATATCTCTATAAACTTTTTCATAATCTTCTGGTTCGCTTTCACTAGGTATTGGAGGAAATCCATCTTCCCATAAAAGCATCATAATATCGGATTTAAGTTTTGCTTTTGTATCATTTCTTTGCGTCCAATTTGAATATTTTGATACATCTGTGACTTTTTCATATAGTTTTTTTGATAAAGCAATATTCTTTTCCATTGGATAATAAAAATCATATTTTTGTTCTACAGCAACTAAAATATCATAGAAAGATTTTTCTTCATAATTTATCCCCATTTCTTCAAATGATTGTTTTTCTTCAGCTAAATCCTTCATTAAATCCATTAAATCGCCAGCAACTTCATCTAATATTGCCGTTACTTCAGCCGCATCCATTGAACGAGCATTATACATATTAACAATATTTTGCAATCTTTCTGAAAATGTTAATGCTTTGATTTTATTTACTTGTTTAAATTCATTTATTGCTTGTGATAAAAGTTGTTGCAACACTTTAACCTTTGTATTAGGAAATTGTATTTTATCAATTTTATCAATATATCTTTTATCAAATAAATCAATAGTTTTTGAGCCCAAATCATCTTCAGTTAAGAATAATTCTTCCACTTCACTTGATTGAATAGCCTCTTGTACCATTTTTTGTACATTCTTATTCATTTGACTTATATCAGGAGCTTTTCCTTTAGTAAGTTTGAATATAATTGATCTAATTGCTTTATAATAATGAACTTTTTCAATTTGTTCTATTGCAAAATCATTATCAATATTGCATAAATTAAATGCTTTAGTTAGTCTTTGTACTCCTTGCATAAATCTATTTTCAAGTTCTTTTGTCTGTTGTACATATTCAACTGCTCTATTTAGTGTTTCTAATTTCTCATAACTATTTCCATTAAAGTATTTTGATGAATCAAATTTATACAACATATTGTCTAGTACATCTAATTGGTCTATTACAATTTGAATAGCTTGTTCTATTCCCTGTAAATTACTATCATCATATTTTGCATATTTCTTTAGTGCATAATCTATACCTGTCTTTATACCTATAAAATCTACAACAAGTCCTGAAGTTTTTCCTGGATATGCTCTATTTACTCTTGAAATAGTTTGAATAATGCTATGTTCTTGTTTTAATAATTTATCTATATAAATAGTGTCTAGGAATGGAACATCAAATCCTGTAAGCCACATATCAACTACAATAGCAATTTTGAAATTACTATTAATATTTTTAAATTGCTTTGCATCTTCTTTTTTGTCATCATCAGTTCCTAACATATCATATAATTCTTTAGGATCATCTTTACCTCTTGTCATTACCATTTTCATCATAGGCATTGATTTTAACTTTTCCAGTTCCTCTTTAGTAGCATTTACCCCATCTGCAACTTTTTTCTCAACTACCCATTCAGGTCGCATTTCTTTTACAATTTTATAGAAATCATAAGCAATATATCTATCTGCACATACAAATAAACATTTTCCCGCAATAGTAGATTTTTCATTTACTCTATTTTCATAATGTTCAACAAAGTTTTTAGCAACTTCTGTTAATATATCTTTATCTCCAATTATTGATTTTATATTAATTGATTTTTTCTTGCTTTCTTCTACCTGATATTCATTTGCTCCATTTGATAAACACTCTTTATAATAATTTTCTATTTCTTGCATTTTCTTATTATCTAATATAGCTCTTACAAATCTTCCATCATATACAAGATTAACCGTTATTCCATCTCTGATTGAATCTCTCATTGTATATTCTTCAACTATTCCACCAAATACTTTCAATGTTTCATCAATAGGAGTTCCAGTAAATCCAATATAAGTTGCATTGGGAAGTGAATCATGTAAGTATTTTGCATATCCATATGTTGTTTTTATTTCTTCTTCAGTAATAACTCTTTTTCCCTCTAAATTTATTTGACTTCTATGAGCTTCATCAGATATACAAATTACATTATCTCTATCTGTTAATAAATCTAGTTTTTCAGTAAATTTTTGAATTGTTGTTAAATACACTCCTCCTGATGCTTTGTTTTGTAATTTTTCTTTTAAATCATCTCTACTTAAAATACTTAATACTTCTTTATCTCCAAGAAATCTTTTTGATTGTGTAAAGTTTTCGGATAATTGTATATCTAAATCCGTTCTATCGGTTATTAAAATAATTGTTGGACTATGTAACTTTTCATTTTTCATTAACAACCTAGATAAAAATAACATTCCATAACTTTTTCCACAACCTGTTGTTCCAAAATATGTACCACCTTTTCCATCTCCATCAGGTCTTTTATGTAGTAATACATTTTTCAATAATTTATTTGAAGCAAAATATTGAGGATAATTGCAAACTATTTTTAATTCTTTATCGCATGAGTCATCGGGAAAATAAATAAAGTTATGTATTACATCTAATAATCGTTCTTTATCAAATAAACCATCTATCATTGTATATAATGAGTTAATTCCATCTTCCTCTTTATCTGCATCATTTACTTTTCTCCAAGCATAAAAATGTTCATAATCAGAAAATACTGAACCCATTTTACTATTTATACCATCAGATATAACTACAAAAGCATTATATTTGAATAGTTCAGGAATATCTCTTGTATATCTGGTAGTTATTTGAGTAAAAGCATCATATATAGTTGCATCTTCTCTTGTTGTCGACTTAAACTCCCATACCACAACAGGAATACCATTTATATAGATAATAGCATCAGGTATTCTCTTTTGATTTCCTTTTATTATTACTTGATTACATACTTTAAAAATATTATTTTCAGGCTTTTCAAAATCAAATAATTGTAGGTAGAAATCTTTTTTTGAGCGATCTAATCTTGTAAAATTTTCTCCTTCAACCATTTTTATAAAAGTTCTTTTATTAGCATCAAATAAGTCTGCACTTGAAATACTTTTTAAAGATAGAACAATACTTTTTATTTCCTCATCTGTTATTTCCTCATTGATGTATTTTTGCTTTAAAAAAATATTTAAATCACTTTCTATAATAATATCCTCATAATTTCTATCTAACTCTTCACCATATATATATTTATAACCTTTATTTGCAATCAAATCAACAATTGACTTTTCAAGTTCTGCTTCATTAAATAACATATTATTGCACCTCCATAGAAACTAATGAAATAAGTTTTTCCATTAATGTTACAAGTTTTCTTGTTTGTATCGTATTAATCGAAATTAAATCAATAATTGGAGCAACTTTCTTTTCTAGTTTCTTTAACAATTCAATATCTTTTGGAATTATTATATTATAGTTAAGTAATGCCTCCTTTTCTAAATGTAAAACTGTTGTACCATTTTTATGTTGCATAGCGATATTTTTAAAACCTGAGCTTTTTATCAACACATATAGTAATTTATTGCTTATATTCTCGTTTATTGTTGTAACCTTTACTAAATCCATTGACGGTATAATAGTATCATATTTAGAAGTATCTAAAATCAATTCCACATTTCCTAATATTTCGGCTGAAGGTGTTAAATCTGTATGTGCTACGATTATATCAAATTTATTTAAATATAAGTCTGATTTTATCTTCTTAAATGGAGTAATATCTTTAAATCCTGTAGAACGAAATCCTCCATTTTTTTCAAAATTTTTAATACTTGCCATTCCAATATTAGATTCTTGCAACTCATCGCTTGAATATGAATAGCCATTCTTTATTGATGCTAGTTTTGTAATATTAATCTCTTCCTTTTCTTTCCATTCTTTTTTTTCTTTATAGTAAATAGTATCAATTAAATCATATAAAACATTATTTAGATTAGTTATTAAATCTATTCTATCTTGAATACTTTTATATCTTTCTACTATTTTTCTTTGTTCATCTATACTTGGAATTGGGATAATCATATTACAAAAGTCTTCCCACGATAAACCTCCTCTTACTGAAGAATCTGTGTGAAACCAACAAAATCTATCAAATGTATCTGTTTTCAATATTTGATTTAGATAGTATATATTTATTCTATCATCTATCACCTCAAATGTAGTATATGCAGGAGATAATATTGCTGGTTCATCTTCTTTATATAAAGCTATAGGCAATCTTTTATCTCTACCAACATGCATTGGATTAAATGCAAATCTATTTTTTCGTATAATTTTATATTTTTTTAAATCAGTACCTATAATATTTGCAACAGAAGGCATAAATTCTTTATCTATGGAAATTCCTAGAACTTCTGTATATAAAAATTCAGAATTTCTTTCTGATATAGGTTTTATTAAATTTCCTAATTTATCAAATACCATATCCTAATTCCTCCATAATCTTCTTTAAATTTTCATATGATTCTTGTTGCTCTAATAATAAATCTTTTAATTCCACTTGAATTTCTTTCATATCTTCATTAAAATCACTATCAACCATATCATTTTTAAATTCAATATATTTGCTTGGAACCAAAGAATAATCAATTAAATCTTCTTTTTTTATACTTGCACAATATTCTTTTATATCATGATAATTCTTATCTTTTTCTATCGATTGCCAGTCATGGTATGTTTTTATAATTTCTTTTCTATCTTCAGAAGTAAACTCTATATATTTTTTTTCAAATGGATGCCCTTTTTTTCTTAAATCCATAAACAAGATTTCATTTGTTCTATCTCTATATTCAATATTTCTTCCATTCTTTGATACAATTCTTGATTTTTTGTTTTTGTTAAAAATCCATACTGTAACTGATAAGTCGACTGTATAAAACATTTTCATAGGTAAAATTATAATTGCCTCTACTAAATCATTTTCTATTAATTGTTTCCTAATTTCATATTCTGTTCCTGTTGATGATAATGCTCCATTTGCTAATAATAAACAACCTACTCCATTGCTTGAAAGTTTTGATACAAAATTTAAAATCCATGCATAATTTGCATTTCCTACAGGAGGAATAGAATATCCCTTCCATCTTGCATCATTCGTTAACTCATTCTCTTTTCTCCATTCTTTTTGATTAAATGGTGGATTCATCAAAATGTAATCAGCTTTTAAATCAGGATGTTGATCATTCTGGAATGTACTTGTCGCTTTATTACCCATATTGGCAGAGATTCCCCTTATTGCTAAATTCATTTTAGCAAGCTTTAATGTTGTTGCAGTTTTTTCTTGTCCAAATACACTTATTTTCTTGGTATCTCCTTGATGTTCTTGAATAAATTTCATTGATTGTACAAACATACCCCCTGAACCACAAGCTCCATCATATACACTTCCATCATAAGGCTCTATCAATTCGCAAAGGAAAGCAACTACTGATTGTGGGGTATAGAATTCACCTTTACCTTTTCCCTCTTTTATTGCAAAGTGAGATAGAAAATATTCATATACTCTGCCAAAGACATCTTTATCTTCTGATTTTTTTAAGTCAATTTCATTCATTTTATCTAATAAAGATGCTAAATCATTATTTTCTAACTCTAATCTTGAATAGTAGTTATCAGGCAAAGCTCCTGATAATGATGGGTTTTTTAATTCTATTTCATGTAGAGCGGTGTCTATTTTAATAGCTAGTCCCTCTTTTTTAGACTGACTCATTAAATAATTCCATCTCGCATTTTCTGGAATAAAGAACACATTATCCTGTTCATAAAAAGACACAGAATCTAGCATAAACTCAGGTTTTCCTTCACTCTCTAATTTTTCTCTTTGCATATCAAATCTATCATTAGCATACTTTAAAAATATTAAACTTAAAATAACATGCTTATATTCTGCTGGTTCTACTGCTCCTCTTAAGTTGTCACATGCACTCCATAAGATTGATTCCATTGATTTATCTTTTTTATTATTTGCCATTTTAATTATCACTCCTATTACTATTTTATTTTATAAATTTCTTTGTAAAATTGTGTAATGAATATTTTTCAGTAATTGAAAATTTCATTACAACTTTTTGTAATTCTTCATATTTTAATGTCGTGAATTTAGTTATATTTGTTGTATCGTCCATTTCTTTATCAGGCGGATTTATCTCTAGAATAAATCCAATAGGGTATAAATTCATAATTGCAACTTTTCTTATAACCGCTTTCCCATTATCCTTTATCAATAATGCCATTACTCCAGAATGACTTATTTCATATTTTTTTAGTAAATACATACTAATTCTATATTTATTAGTATCAAATTTTATTTCATCTTTATTTAATACATATTCCCTAATATCTTTAAACTGCATTGCATATTCAGGTTGAATTGTTGATAAAAACATACATAATATTTGCTTTATAATTCTTTGGAAATATAATTTATCACTATCTAATCCTATTCCTTTTGCTTTTTTCATATCTATTTCATTAGTTAAAATATAACCTATTTCGTTTGCAAATTTTATATATTCCTTTGCATACCAATCTCCAGTATTATTATTACATTCTCTGCAAAGAGTATAATTTCCTGCTCCCTGTTGTCGATTTATATATCTTAAACTTTTTCCTGTACTTAATTTTTTGGTATCAAAAATTTCTTTGCCTGTCAACAATCTTGCTCTTTCTTTATTATTAGCACTCTTTGGTGGAACATGTTCAAAGGTTAACTCTGTATATTTCCCACAAAGATGACATATTCCTCTTCTTTCTTTCATATTATCACCATCAATATACTATAGTCCTAGTATATTTTATATCATAAAGCCATAAATTTCACAACATTATTCGACAATTTAATCCTATAATTATTTCTACTTTTTTCGACAAAAAAATCTATTTCTCAAAACATAAAAATTTTAAGAAATAGATTTAATCACTATCTTTCATATTTTCTATCTTTTTTCTTTTGTTTTTTTTTCCTTTTGATTTTTCTTCAGCTTCTCTTATTTGTTCCTTCATATTAGGAACATTATCTGTAACTTCATCACACATTCTAATTTCCTTTTTTACTCTTTTTAATTCGGTTGTAACTGCAATTATTTGCTTTGTAATCTCACTTTTCTCTGTTTCATTATCTACTTTGCCTCTTTTATAATATAATCTATTTCTAGTATTTAATATATCTTGTTTTTCTCTTAACTTCTTTGTTTTCAGTTCATCCACATTAGCTAGAGTTTCTAACTTGTATTTGCACAAGAATCTTATTCTTTCCGAATACCTATCCATCTTTTTTACTTCTTCTCTCATTTTTGGAGTCAATTTATGCTGTATATTATGCTTCGAATTTAATCCCAATAAAAATCTATAGTAATAATATAAAGCAATTATTCCTTTAGGTTTATATGCCTTTCTAAAAATACTTTTCCTTCCATAAAACTTTAAAGTGGTTCTTTTATATGGAATTATTTTTTGTTTTGTAATAAAATCATTTGCTATAATTCTTTGTCTAATACTTTCTACTGAATATTCTTCTCCAAAAGCTCTTTCAACTCTAATATTTCTTTTATATGGTTCTCTCCTTATACATAATTTATTTGCTCTATAATAATAGCTATATCCCATTGATGATAAATACTGATGGAATTCTTTTTGTGTATAAGAATGTTTTATTGCATAATCTATATCTTCTTTTGTAAATTTATAATATTCTGATTCTTTCATAGATTTCTTATAAAAATTTTCAAAATTAATTCCAGATTTACAAGTCTTTTCTTCTAAAACACTTAGTCCATATTCTTCACATATTTCATCTGATGTTTTTCGAAGCAATGCTGTATTAATAAGGTTACTATAATACTTATATCCATCTTTAAATGAAACTGAATTAATTACAAAATGATTATGGATATTATCTGTATTTAAATGTGTAGATACAACTACTTGAAATCTATCTCCCCACATTTCTTCTGCAAGTCTTATTCCAATTTCATGAGCTATCTCTGGAGTAACTTCTCCCTCTTTAAAAGATTGATAACCATGAAATGCAAGTATTCCTTTTTCTTTTCCATATAACCTTTTTACAAATTGCATTTCTTTACCTGCATTATCTACTTTACAATTTATTCCCGTTGTATAGAAAAGTTTTTCTGTTTTATCTGGATTAGTAGCATAAGTTAATAATTTTTCTATACTATCAAAATTACTTCCTTCATTTTCATTTTTTGTTTTTTCTTCATCTGTTGCATAATTAATTACATGATCTAATCTTTTGTCCACTTTTCACAAACTTGTAGTCGCCATTCTTTTTTCTCCTTTCATTAAAAAGGGGATTGGGGAATTTCCCCATTTTGAATTTCGAGCTAACGAAATTCATTGCTTGCTGGGACATAATTTATAAAACTTTAAATGTTGAAAATCTTCAAATTTTATACATAAGCTTATGTGTTTTTACTCATTATTATTCTTCATATACATATTTTTTTATTACAATTTCATCTGCAATATTACTAATATTATTCATAAGTCCTACCCATTTCATTTGATCTTTTTCCTTCAATTCTTCTGTAATATTATCTTTTATTTTTAATTCTTTCATTAACATTTTATATTCCTTTTTTGCATTTTTTTGTACCTCTAACAGATGACTTTGTAACATATTTTCTATCAATAAATATGTGTATTCACTGTCTTGTTCATAACTCTTGCTAGATCATCTATTGTCATTGGAATATTTTCTCCAAGTAATATAGCTCCATGTTGATTACTTTTTGCAGCTAATGTTAGCAATTGAAACCATACTCTACA
>CALVJU010000123.1 GCA_944332375.1 uncultured Bacilli bacterium | reverse complement strand
AGACTGTGACATATCGTGATTTACTATATGGCTCTTTATTTCCTTCAGGAGGAGATGCAACCCAAGCCTTAGCCATTCTTCTATACGGTAATCAAGAAAACTTTGTTGCTAGAATGAATGAAAAAGCAGAAGAACTTGGCATGAAACAAACTCATTTTGAAAATGCAACAGGACTACCAGATGAGAATCATTATTCCACGGCTTCTGATATGGCCTTACTTTTAAAGGAAGCGCTTAAAAATAAAACGTTTTATGAATTATTTACAACGGATGAATATACAACAAGTAATGGCAAACATACTTGGATTCCATCTTATTTAAAAACAGCCAATACTTATGGAATTACTGTAGATTCCATTTTAGGGGGAAAAACAGGATTTACCAACGAAGCAGGATATTGTCTAGCAAGTATTGCAACCTACGACGGGATTGATTATTTACTTGTCACATTACATGCTCCTACGGATGGCAGTAGAGCAGGGGCTGTTATCAATAGTATGCGTATTTATAATTACTTTGGTACCAATTACGGATATCAAACCGTTGTTCAAAAAGATACACCTGTCTATACCGTAAAGACAAAAAAATATGCGAATCAGCCAGAAGTCAGTCTCGTATCCCATGAAGATATTTCTTATTATTTACCAAATGAATTTGATTCCTCTCAATTAGAAATTTCTTATGAAGGAATTGAAGAAGCAGATTATCAAACAAAAAAAGAGGATAAAGCAGGAACTATCACATATACTTATGAAGGAACTGTATTAGGTAGTGTTCCTGTCTATTTCTTACAAGATATTTCTTTTGATCTAGGCTTATTTTTTCAAATGAATTGGTATTGGTTTGTATTTGCCTTTCTATTTTTTATAGCTGTGATAAAAATCATTAGAACAAAACAAAAGAAAAGAAAAAAGAGAAGAAACAAGAAGTAATTGTTTGAAGACCACATTTGTGTTATACTACAGATGAAGAGGGAACAGGAATGACGATTTTACTTCTTTTCCTTTTCCAAATAAAGGAGAAAACAGTATGAAATTATGGAACCGCATTTTAATATTTTTATTTATTGTTATTGATGTTTGGTATGTCATGGATCGTTTATTACGTGGCGTTTATGATCGGTTGGAAATTGCTTTTGCAGTCATTCCCGTATTACTTGGACCATGGTTGATCAAAAAGATTTTACACTATGAAATGTCAGAGACACTTAAATTTGTCTATTATTTATTTACCTTTGCCTGTGTGATATTAGGAAGTATTATCAATCTTTATAATATTCCTGAGACCATGTGGTTTGATAAAGTAACCCACTTTATTTCTGGTTTTTTAACATCCATCATTGCATTATTACTTTTAAAACATGGGAAAGTGACAGTCAAAAGCAATTGGTTTATTCCCGTGTTTGTGATTCTCTTTAGTGTAGGTGTGGCTGGTTTCTGGGAGTTTTTTGAATATCTCTCAGACATGATTACTGGTGGGGATACGCAACACGCCTTAACAAGTGGAGTAGATGATACCATGGGAGATATGATTGTGGCCTTTTTTGCCAGTGTTCTATTTGCCATTTACTACATTTACCAAGTACACTTTGCCAAGAAAAATAAAATCAAAGAATTAGAAGAACATTTATAGAAAAGAGGAAATTACATGTTGAAAATCAAAAAAGCACCATTTCAAGTACAATCGATTGAACTTAATATGAGACAGAGAACCTTTGAGAAAGAAAGTATTGTTTCACTGATGATGGATCTTTCTTTCTATCCACGAGAATTAGACGGAGAAATCGTATCTGGTTCTATTTCTGTTGTCGTAGATACCAATCAAATTCATTGCTTAAATGACTTAGAGCAAAAGACATTCGATCAAGAAGTGAAAGTATCTTGTGCGATTTCTAGAAATGGATTTTGGGAACACTATGATGCTTATGATGGCATCTTAACATTCCAAACAAGAAAGAAAAACCAAATCGCCTTTACTTTAGAGAGTAAGAAAAATGAACTTCATATCGAAGGTGTGGCGACGATGGTGAGTTTATATACCACCAGTACAAAAGAAAAAGAATTAAAAGAAAACTTTCAAATGGAAGATTTTTATCAAACACCAATCAAAAAAGAAATTCAAAAAAGAACGATTTTAAAATACTTTGTAAAAAATGAAGAATAAAAAAGAGGAGGGATGCAAGATGAAAGAAAAAACAAGAAAAATACTTTTCATTGGCATGTTCCTCTTTTTTTTGTTCCTTGCAATTCTCGTTTGTTTTCGCTTTACAGAAAAGATCGATCTTGCGGTTTCTTCCTTGATCGCAACATTTCATACTCCTTGGTTGACTTCCATCTTTCTTTTTATTACTGAATTTGGATATATTCGCTTTTTATTATTGTTTCTCATTCTAATCTTAGTATGGTTTCACCAGGAACGATTTGCCTATCTTTTACCTATTCATTTAGCGATTGTGACCCTGTTGAACTTTTTACTGAAACAGCTTTTCGCAAGACCGAGACCAGAGTTTTCTCTCATTACAGAAACGGGATTTAGTTTTCCATCGGGACATGCGATGGTGACTATGGCATTTTATGGATATTTACTTTACGTTGTTGTGAAGTTAGTGAAAAGAAAGTGGGTGAGAAATAGTCTCATTGTTTTGTTTGTGAGTATTATTTTCTTGGTAGGACTTTCTAGAATCTATTTAGGGGTTCACTATGTAACAGATGTTTTAGCAGGTTATTCCATATCTCTTGTTTATCTCTTTCTTGTTACGAAGATTTCATTTTTCTCTTTGGAGGAAACATCATGACTCTATGGGTAGATGGCGATGCATGTCCTGATCTTTCGGACATCGTAGCACTGTGTCAACACTATCAAGTAGGAATCAAAATTATATGTGATGATGCTCATGAGTTTCCAGAGGAATTTCCTGTTATTACAGTCCCAAGTGGTTCTCAAAATACCGATTTGTATTTAATCAATCACATTCACGAAAAAGACTTTGTCATTACTGGAGATTATGGTGTTGCAAGTCATTCTCTTTTAAAAGATTGTACAGTATTACATCCATCGGGAATGTTTTATATCAAAGAGAATATAGATCTTCTCCTTTGGAGACGACATCTTCATACCAAGTTACGCCGACAGAATAAGAAAACACCAAATATGAAGAAGAGAACAAAAGAAGATAGAAATTATTTTTTAAGCCAGGTAGAAACTGTTTTGAAAGGAAGTGTTTCAAATGAAAACAGACATTGAAATATCAAACGCGTATCAGGGAAAGGCCATTACCGAATTAGCTAAAAAACTACATCTAGACACGTATTTAGATCCTTATGGCAAGTGGAAAGGAAAGATTGATCTATCCATTCTAGATGACAATCAAAACTGTTCGGATGGGAAATTAATTCTTGTGACAAGTACTTCTCCAACTCCAATGGGAGAAGGAAAAACAACCATGGCCATTGGATTAGATGACGCATTAAACAAATTAGGATACAACAGTATTGTCGCATTAAGAGAACCATCTCTAGGACCTGTCTTTGGTATCAAAGGTGGAGCAACCGGAGGAGGCTATGCCCAAGTCTATCCAATGGATGAGATTAACTTACACTTTACTGGAGATATGCATGCTTTAACTAGTGCGAATAATCTTCTTTCTGCTGCCATTGATAATCATATTTATCAAGGGAATGAACTTCGTATTGATCAAAATCGGATTTTACACCCACGCTGTCTTGATATCAACGATCGTAACTTAAGAGAAATAGAAGTAGGACTTTCTAAGCAAGGTGTCCCTAGAAAAGAACACTTTGTGATTACCGTTGCGACAGAATTGATGGCCATCTTATGTCTCTCTCAAGACTTAAAAGATTTAAAAAGAAGAATTGGAAATATCTTATTCGCATATGATTTAGATGGAAACCCATTATATGTAACTGATCTTAAAGTAGAAGATGCTTTAACCATTTTATTAAAAGATGCCTTAAAACCAAATCTTGTTCAAACATTAGAAGGAAATCCTGCTTTGATCCACGGAGGACCATTTGCTAATATCGCTCATGGTTGTAATTCCTTACTAGCAACACGTCTTGCTTTAAAAAAAGCAGATTATGTTGTAACAGAGGCAGGATTTGGTAGTGATTTAGGAGCAGAAAAGTTCTTAGACATTCTTTGCCCAAAAGGAAACTTAAAACCTGATGTCATTGTTTTAAACATGACCATACGTAGTATGAAATACCACGGTGGTGTTTTAAAAGAAGAATTAAATAAAGAAAACTTAGAAGCATTACAACAGGGAATGTGTAATTTAAAAGCCCATCTAGAAAACATGAGAAAATATACAAGCCACATTGTCATCTGTGTCAATCAGTTTTCTACAGATACCAAAAAAGAATTAGAACTCGTTGAAAATATCTTACAAAACTTAGGAGTAAAATATGCTTTTTGTCTTGCCCATACCAAAGGCGGAGAGGGGGCTTTAGAGCTTGCGGAAAAAGTCATAGAACAAGCAAATCTAGAAAACGACTACCATCCACTTTACCCAAAAGAACGTTCTTTAAAAGAAAAGATTGAAAAAGTTGCGACAGAAATCTATCATGCGAAAGATGTCGTTTATCAAGAGGGAGTAGTAGAAAAACTAAAAGAATTTGAAGAATTAGGAGCAAAAGAATTCCCCGTCTGTATTGCGAAAACACAATATTCTTTTAGTGACGATGCGAAAAAACTTGGAGACCCAAGAAATTTTACAATGCATGTCCGTGATGTAAAACTAAATCGTGGAGCAGAATTTGTCGTTGTTTACATGGGAAATATCATGACGATGCCAGGACTTTCAAAACAACCAGCAATGTTGAACATGGAAATTTCTGACAAAGGAGAAATCAAGGGATTATTTTAACAAAACA
>CALVJU010000122.1 GCA_944332375.1 uncultured Bacilli bacterium | reverse complement strand
CGTGTTCTAATGCTTCATAAACTCGGGAAAGCATATGACTTGGTACATATTGTAGTAACTCTTGACTCGTTATCTGAATATCCTTTCTTGTCTGAATTGGAAGGGATTGTTTTTGTTTGAATACTTGATCTTTTGGAATAGCGTGCAATTCTGCAAGGCAAGATAAAGTAAAGCGATCAAAACGATAAAGAGTATCTACGTCTATCTCTTTTCCTTCATACTTTCTGAAAACAGAAAATAGCTTTTTTTCTTTTCGTGTAAATGGATACTTATTTTCAACATCTAACTGATACCAAATACAAATCGGTTCAGAACAAAGTGTTACTTCTTTTAACTTTGTTAATTCCAAACAATCTAATAACTGATGTTCAATCAAAAGAGTTCTTCCTTTTTCTGGATCTGTGGAAAAAATAAGATCTAATTCTTTTCTCTTTCTCTCATAAGAAATGGAGTTTAATAATGTTTTTTTCTCTACCATTGCCTGTGATAACTTTGGATCAATTGTAAAATCGAGGACGGTTGCGAAACGAATGGCTCTCAAAATACGTAAAGCATCTTCCTCTAAACGAACACGAGGATCTCCTACACAGACAATCTTCTTTTCTAAAATATCTTCTTTACCATGAAGTAAATCAATGACTTCTTTATTAGAATTCATACAGAGAGTATTCATTCTAAAATCTCTTCTCTTTAAATCCTCTCTCAAAACATCTGTATAACTTACTTCCAAGGGATGCCTATGGTCATTACTTCCTTGTTCTTTACGAAAAGTAGTAACTTCAAATAATGATCCCTGATATTGAATAAAAGAAGAACCGTAATTTTCTCTTTTTACTTGAAAGTGTTGTTTTAACTGAACTGGGGTCATACTAGTACAAATGTCAATATCTTCTGTAGGAATACCTCTGATCCAATCTCTTACGTATCCTCCTACAATATAAGCTTGTTCTTGATATGATTCTATTTCTTTTAATAGACAAATGGCTTTATCTAATTTCATAAATAAATAAGAAAAAAAGGCATATTGCCTTTTAGTTTAAAGCTTCTTTTAATTTAGAACCAGCTTTGATTTTAACATCAGTTCTAGCAGGAATAGTAACAGGAGCTCCAGTTCTTGGATTACGTCCTTGTTTTTCTTCTTTATCAACAGCACTAAATGTGCAGAATCCAGTTAAAGTTACTTTCTTTTCCTCTTGTAATCCTTTGATGATTCCACTCATTGTTGCTTCTAATGCACGAGTAGCATCTGCTTTTGTTAACCCTGCTTGTTCAGCAATGTAATCAATTAAATTTGCTTTTGTCATTATGATTTACCTCCTATTATGTTAAGCTATCTTGCTTACATTCTAAGAATATCATTATTTTCGTGTAATTGCAACAATTTTCTTGAAAAAATTGAGATAAATTACGATTCTAGATCTTCTTCCTCATCAGGAATGATATTTAAATCATCAATGTCATCATCATCCACGTCTAATTCGTCATCTGTATTTACTTCATCAATATTTATTTCTTCTTCTGGAAGTTCTTCTGGCTCTTCGTCTATCATATCTTCTTCCTCTTCTTCTTCCTCTTCATCATCTTCTAAAGATAAATCAATACTATGATGATCTCTTAAATCCCATTCATTACTATCCAATAAAACAAAACGTTTATCAATCGTAAGAGAAGTATAGTAATCTCCTATTTTAGAAGCATACTCATCATCACTATAACCTAGTAAATCACATATCTTACGAAAAATTGTTGGTGTATTCATTGGTTTTTTATTTTCTTTTAATAATAATTCCGTCAAATCTGTATATGACATGATTTCTAATTCTTCTTTTGGCATATTTTTTAATTTCATAATTCCCTCCATTTTCATGTTTTACATAAAAGTTGGTATTTCTATTCCAATTAGAAATAACAGTTCTTTTAACACTTTATTCGTAAGTGTTAATACATATAACCAATCATTTTTCTTATTTTCATCTTCTAAATTTGCTAGATGGTTATTTTGATAAAATGAATTTGCAAGATCAGATAACTGATAAATATAATCAGCAATATAATTTGGCTTACGATCTTCAAATGCCATTAAAATTACTTTATCCAATTCTAATAATTTTAAACGTAAATCACGATCAACTTTGTTATAAATTTGAATGGATAAATTTGTTGGTGTTGCACATTGTTTCAATATCTTATCAATTCTCAAATAAGTATATAAGATATATGGTCCTGTTTTTCCCACAGTATTTGAGAATTTATGAATATCGAAGATATAATCTCTTTCACGACTGTTTTGTAAGTCAGCAAATTTTAAAATAGCATTGACAATCTTTTTGATATCTTCTTCACTTTTATCTTTATTTTCTTCTTTTTTAGATAAGAAGATTTCTTTTGTCTGTTCAAATAATCCATCTAACTTTGGTGTATTTCCACTTCTTGTTTTATATGGTTTTCCATCTTCTCCATTGACTGTTCCATAACCTAAGAATTCTAATTTTGCATCGGTTAATCCAGCTTTTTCAGAAACACGGAATACTTGTTCAAAGTGTAAATTTTGACGATTATCTACGACATAGCAAATATAATCTGGATGAAATCTTTGTTCACGTTCATATATTGTTGCGAGATCTGTTGTTCCATAAAGATAAGCTCCGTTACTTTTTTGCCAAATCAGTGGTGGAAGTTCTTTTGCGTCATCTTCTTTTTTGACATCGACAACTTTTGCTCCTTCACTATCCTGTAATAATCCTTTTTCTAAGAGGATTTCCTCTGTTGGTTGAATATACTGATAAGCATCACTTTCTCCTTGCCATAGGTCAAAAGATACATCTAAATAGCGATATAAACGTTTGATATCATTTCCACTAATCTCTAAAATCACTTTCCATAATGCGCGATAAGTTGGTTCTCCGTCTTGAAGACTCTTAGTAATTTCAGCACATTTCTCACGAACTGTATCATCTTCTTTACAAAGAGCACTCATCTTCGGATAAATTTCTTCTAGATATTCTAATGTAATGTCTTCTATATTCTTCTGATCTTGTAAAATACCGTAAATTACTTGCCCAATCTGTAAACCATAGTCTCCTAAGTGAACATCAGCAATTGTTTTATGACCTACATATTGGATAATTCGTTTGATACTTTCTCCTACAATCGCAGTACGCATATGGCCTACATGAAGTGGTTTTGCGACATTAGGGCCACCGTAATCAAGGACAAATGTTTTCGCTTGTTCTGGTTGTTTTAAATGAAACTTTTCATGTGTCATCATATCCGTTAATTTTTCCTGAATCATTTCATCACTTAATGTTAAATTAATAAACCCTGGATTCGCAAATGATACTTCGTGAAAGTAACTTGAAAATTGTTCTAATTCTTGTAACTTGTTTACAATTTCATTTGCAATTACCATAGGTGCTTTATGATACTTCTTTGCTAATTGAAATGCAGTATCACTTTGGTAGTCACAAAGTTCAGGACGATTTGACACAATCACTGTAAAATGGTCGTCATACCCTAATTCCTTTGCCACCTGATCAATCACTTGTTCTAATTTTTCTGTGATCATTGTCTTCACCTCTTTATTTCTATTTGAAATGTATAATTCTTTTTGGTTTCTTCTATGTGATATTTGATAATCACCCTGTCGTTTTCCCATTCTAACACGTTTGTTTTCACTTGTAAATATATTTTAGAAGATTCTTTTGGAAACATGTAAATTCCCTCAGTGATCTGTCCTTGTTGAAATACAAATTTCATTTGATAATCGGGATGTTTCCGAATCATTGTTACTATATTCTTCTCATGGAGGAGTGTGACTATTTTTCCTTGTTCTTGATAACTGATCTTACAAGGGGTTGAAATTGCTTTTCCAATAAAAGAAAACACTTCTGTTTGTTCTTCCCATAAGTGAACATGCACGACTTCTTTTGCCAAAGTAAACACTTCCCTTAAAATTCGTAGTCATTATAACACAACTTGAGCAAAAGTCAAAATAGGTTTTCTCCAAACAAAAAAATCACCCTCAATTCTTCTAGTAATTAGAACAGTTTGGATGATTCCTTTTCCTATTATTTTGTTGAACTTGGTAACTGATACTCATCAATATCAATAAAGGTAGCGCCATTCATCAACTCACCAAATGTAATTGTATCATAATGATCACGATAAAAACTTCCAATTGTCCATGCTCTACCTTCGCCATATCTTGTAATAAAATCTTCTAACTCAATGCTTGCTGCGTCAACAGAGTGAATTCCGGATTTTTCTCCTTGCAATACCGTTTCTTCATAAAAGTCTTTTCTAGAAGTAGTTGGAATCTGATTTTTTTCGAAAAACTCGATATCTTCGATTGGATTCATAACAATATATCTATCTCCATCATTTATCATAACAGAAGCGCGCATATCAGTTCTTGTTTCTCCGTTTTCTAAAACCGTTGGTTCAGCAGTTAGAATTATCTCTGATTCGATTCCTGCTTCATGTAATAATTTCATAAGATAAACTGATGCATGGAAACAGCACCCCTTATGATTCTCATCAATATACCTTTCAACATATTCAATCATTTCTTTTAAAGTTTTTGATGCATCAATGTTTTGACCAGCATTGATATCAAATCCAGCTTTTTCAGTAATTGTTCTAAAAACATTTGTTTTTAAACCCATTCTTTTTCACCTCTTCATTTATTAGAACTTATTTATTGATTCCTTACTCATGAATTGCGATACAGTTCTTCTATGTTTGCTTCTTTTGCAACCCCTTTTTGAATCGATGACGCCTATTATACCATAATTTCTTGTTTGTGCAAATTCGTGAAAAAAAAGAAAAATTCTCGAAAAAGGAAATCGACTACTCCTCATTCAAAAATTTTTCTATGATCTTTTTTCCTGTAATTTCATACCTACGATGTTCCACTCTCTGAAAACCAAGTCCCATAAATACCTCTTGCGATTTTTTATTTTGTGGATGGATATGAAGAAATACTACATCATCCTCTTTTAGCCCTGACAAAACAATAAAATCTCTCATGAGCTTTCGGAATGTTTTCCTGTCTCCCTGATGGGTTCGATCAATCTGTATTTCAGCTAGACAAACTTCTTTTCCCCGCACCAGATATTGAATATAACCGATAGGATGATTCTGTTCTTTTAAAACATAAGTATGAATTTCTTTTGTCTTTCTTATATTTTGAGACCACAGAAGGAAATCTTCCTCTGTAATGTGATACAAGAATTGATAGTTCTCTTTTAAAATAGGGAATAGCTCTCGCAACACCTGTTCAGAAATCGGATGTTTGTCAGAATAAAGGATTCCCTCTACTTGTATACACATATCCTAATGATTCGCAAGTCTCTTCAACTTTTCACTGTGATATCTTTTCTCATAACCTTCAATCAACTCAATTAACTCTTCCATATCATTGGCAACTTGAAAATAATCATAAATATCTTCCCCGTTTAAACCTTCTCGAATACAATGTTCTATCGCCTCTAAAACAGGGTCATAGTAATGATTAGCGTTATAAAGAATAATTTCTTTCCCATAATCTACTGTTCTATTTTCTTCTAAGCAAGCAAAAAACTCTGAAATCGTACCAGTACCTCCTGGAAGGAATACAACAAGATCGCTATTTTGATATAGTTGTTTGGTGCGATCGAAAGTAGTATCTGCAAGCATAGCATCGCTCTCTGGTAAGTTTGCAAGATCTTCTTGAAATTTTTCTACTGTAATGGATAGAATCTGTTTCTTGTGATCACGAAAGACTTGGTAACACTTGCCCATCACTCCACTACTACATGCGCCAAAAGCAAGACGATATCCTTTGGCTTGTAAATAGTCGGAAACGATATCAGCTTGATGTTCAAAATTCTCATGACATCTTGAAGAACTGCCGATGAAAGCTGTTACTTGTTTGGGAGAAGTATATATTTGTTCTACCATTGGCATAATTGTAGAACCACGGCTTGTATATTGATCATACTGTTTTTCAAAGCAACCGTCTTTGGTAATAAAATAAGCAGTTGTCTTAAATGAACTCATATTATGTTCTAAGAAGACGTAACAATCAAGATGTTGCTCTTCTCGTGTTTTTTTGCACTGTTCTAAAAGGGATGCGACTTGGTCATGATCCTCCTCTTTGATTTGGACATAGCTAGACCAAACAGAAGCATCTGCATATTGATATTTCTTTAATCCATGGAGAAAAACGGTTTCTGGATCTTGATGAAGATCTGTGAGAAGAAGTCCTTCTTCGTAAAGTTTTTTCTCATCGATTTGATACTGTTCTAATAACTGTTTGACATCTTTGCGATCTTGTTCTGTTACTTTCGTAGAGTGCAAAGAAGCGGTATCAATATAAGTCGCAAGAAGTATTTTCTCTACCTCTGCTTTTGAAAAAACATATTGATCATGATACATACGATAAAGAATTAACGCAGTAGAAGCAGCTTGTTCAATACTTGGAAATTGACTGGTTGGATGATGATCTATGATTTTTACTGGCTCTTTTGTAATGCGAGCATCTTGATAATGATCAAGTAGAAGATATGCACAGTCTGATTCTAATGGTTTTTGATATTTAGAAACATCAATTCCATATTTTTCTACTACTTGAACTGTTTCTGAATCCAATGTTTGATCTGGAATGACAAATTCTGCTTGACAGTCACAAGCATGAATGACTTCAAAGATCCTCTCTAATAAATAACCACTGACAATACTATCTACATCTGGATTAGCATGTCCTAAAATTGTTAATTTTTGTTTCATTTTGATGCACCTCATTTTCACTATAGCAAAAGCTAAAAAAAAATACAATAGAATCTTATATTTTTCCTGATTTGAGAGATACTAAAAAATAAGGAAGACTCAGGTGATGATTGTGAAGAAGTGGAAAAAAGTTGGAAAAATCATAGGTGTTTTTCTTTTTGTAATGATGCTTATTTATATTGGTATTTATGCGATTGCTAGAATGATGCCAAAACTGCCAATTAATCAAGCCAATAGTTTTGATCTTTATGATATTCATGATGAGTTATTTACTGCTTCGAATCAAAAGGAATGGGTATCTTTAGATGAGATATCACCTTATGTCATCGATGCGACATTAGCAATTGAAGATAAACATTTCTATGAACACCAGGGATTTGACTTTTTAAGAATTGCAAAAGCACTGTTTATTAATTTTACAAGTGGAGAAACCAAACAAGGAGCTTCTACCATTACTCAACAATATGCGAAAAATCTGTTTTTAGATTTTGATAAAACATGGGAAAGAAAGATAGAAGAAGCATGGCTTACGATTCGTTTAGAAGCTCATTATAGTAAAGATAAAATATTAGAAGGATATTTAAATACCATTAACTATGGGGGTGTCTTTGGAATTGAAAATGCAAGTCAATACTATTATGGAAAAAAAGCAAAAGATTTAACACTTGCAGAAGCATCTATTTTAGCAGGAATTCCCAAAGATCCAACTCATTATTCACCCATTTCAAACTTAGATGCTGCAAAAGAAAGACAATCCTTAATTCTAAACTTTATGGTAGAAAATCAATATATTACAGAAGAAGAAAAAGAACAGGCAGAAACAGAAGAATTAACTTTTGTCGGAGAAGAAAATGAATATAATTTATCGACATTGATGTATTATCAAGATGCAGTAATGAAAGAATTAAAATCAATCAAAACAATTCCCTCTTCTTTTTTAAAAACAGGGGGATTAAAAATTTATACGAATTTAGATCCTACAATTCAAAAGAATATGGAAGATAGTATGAATAAAAATTTAAGTGAGAATCCTGATTTAGAAGTCGCAAGTGTTGTTATGGAACCGACTAGTGGTAAAGTACTGGCTTTGACTGGAGGAAGAGATTATAAACTAAGTCAGTATAATCGAGCGACAAGTGCGAAAAGACAAGTAGGGTCTAGTATTAAACCATTTCTTTATTATGATGCATTAGAGAATGGATTTACACCTTCTACAACTTTTAAAAGTGAGAAGACAACGTTTACTTTTCAAAATAATACTTCTACTTATAGTCCTGAAAATTATAATAGTAATTATCCAAATAAACAAATTAGTATGGCTGCTGCACTTGCTTATTCTGATAATATATACGCAGTTAAAACTCATTTGTTTTTAGGGGAAGAAAGCTTAGTGAATACAATGAAACGAGTAGGAATTCAAGAAGAGTTAAAGCCAATTCCTTCTCTTGCTTTAGGTACAATTGAAATTAACTTACTTGATATGATGGAAGGATATAATACACTAGCAAGTGGAGGAGATCATTTAGAGCCCTATCTTATACGTAAAATTACAGATCAAGAAGGAAATGTTCTCTATGAGAAAAAAGAAGAAAAAGAGAATGTACTCAATCGTAGTGTTGTATTTGTTCTAAATGAGATGTTAACAAATTCTTATGCAAGTGAATTTATTGATTACAATTATCCCACATGTATTAATTTAGCTCCTAAAATTACAAAGAAATATGCGATAAAAACAGGAACAACCAATACCGATCATTTAATCTTTGGTTATAATCAAGAATTGTTAATGGGAATATGGGCTGGATATGATGATAATAGAGAAAGTGATGTCAAAGATGGAAATTACATTAAAAATATGTGGGTAGATACCATGGAAGCTTCTTTAAAAGAGATAGAAGGAGATGGATGGTATGAAATACCTAGTAATGTTGTAGGAGTCCTTGTAGATCCAATTAGTGGAAAACCAGCAAATGAAAGTACACAAAAGAAAAAGATGCTTTACTATATAAAAGGATCAGAACCATTTGATGACTTTGAAGAATTAGATGATCTTATTCCAACAATGAAAACTGAATAAATAGATATCAAAACACCTACTTTTTGATAGGTGTTTTTGTTTATAATGATATATACTTAAAAACTATCTAATCAATTCTTAATCACTTTATAAAAAGATTGGGAATAGAACAGCTTAGTTAGAACGATATAATAAAGTTATATTGCAATCAATACAATTTCAGTTGGATAGACGCCTCCACCATAATTTCTAAGATAGAATTGATAACTTGAATCTATTTGTTCTATCATATTTGGTATTTCAAAAATATCTCTGACATTGTGATAAACAGAGATTAATAATTTTGGGTGATCATTTTTAATATGTTCTGTTGCTCCCCTTAGTGCTTTTTGTTCTCCCCCTTCAATATCCATTTTCAGTATTGTAATCTTCTCTTTTATTTCTTCATCTAATGTTGTTTCCAACACTTCTATGTCTCCATAATCTACTGTTGTATTTGCTGAATGATCTACTTCACTTTTTCTTACATAAGTAATTCCACTCTTATCGGAAATAGAACGCTTCTTAGCGATGATATTGGGATAACGGCTCGTATTCTCTCTTAGTTTTATCAGACTTTCTTCCGTGATATCAAACGCATAAATCTTCTTATAACTATCTTCTCCATAAGTATAAATATAATCTAAAATTGTATCTCCTGTATAAGCTCCTAAATCAACAACAATTTCCTCTTCCTCAGGTTCAATGAAATCTAAATCAAAATAATGTCCATAATTCTTCTCAATAGAACGATTTAAATAATCAAAGTCATATTGATACCAATTACTCATCATTCCATATAACACTAATTTAGAGCGATAATCTCCTAATTTAGAGTACAAATGTACAAAATCATCCAAATGATCTTTTAAAGAATCAGCAATTTCTTTCATATGACCAAAATCTTCTTTTCTCTCACTGAGTGTTCCCCAATATGGAAACTTTACAAAATAATCTTCAAATGAATTTTTTAATGTTTGATTTAATCTTTTATACTGATAAACCATATCTCCATATATTTCCTCTTTTGTTTTTTTCTTTAAATGATTCACCAGTTGTTTAAAACGACTATCAATATAATTCATATATCCCTCCA